>NVRO01000095.1 GCA_002400895.1 Planctomycetota bacterium | reverse complement strand
CGTTTGGTGAACCGAAGCATCCCCACAATATAGCACTGTATTAGTGCTCTTTCAAGTGGCAAACTATTAGCGGCGTCCCTTGCGTTCGGGCATGACCATTTCCAACAATTCCAGGTACTTCTGGGGGAGTCGTGAGGGTCGCCAATTGTCCTTGCTAATACAACCGAGTACAACTCTTCCCTCGGCGCACAGTTCCTCCAGGGGGTCGACCAAGCCTTGTTCGTCATCCTGCTTCAGTTGGTCGCTTGTCCGGTAGACCTTACTGGCGAAGCTCAAAGTGGTGGGGGACCAGGCGTCGACGGTGGTTTCAATCAGCGCAAGGTCATCAAAACGCAACGGAATGCGGTAACTGCACTCGGCGGTAATGACTGGCAGCATCAGGCCCATTTCACTTTCGACCTGGGCATAGTGCAGACCTTCGTCGCGCTGCCATTCGGTGCGGCCCAACTCCAGCAGCTCGAAATAGCGGGCATAGTAGAGAACCCCCATCGAGTCGGTATCTCGGTAAAGGATGCGGTAAGTGGTGCGGTGTGATGACACGAGTGGACAGTCTAGAATAGTCGGCACATGCAAAGCTTGGTGCCCCACGAGGAAACCCGCCGCCGGACCGCCAAAGTGGTTGCGGCCTCCCTGCTTATTCCAGGTCTTGGCCATTTGTTATGCGAGCGCCGACGGTGGGCGCTGTTCTGGTTCCTGCTGTGCCAGGGCTTGCTGATTACCGGGTTTGTGTTGGCAGGATCCACTCAATTGGATTTCGGCCGCTGGTTCGGTTTTGGCGGAGCCAAGATGCTGTTTGTCTGTTTGCCAGAAATAGGCAACATTGGTGGCACTCAGTTGGTAGCACGGATGTACCACTCGATTGAAAACGGAGGTCTGAGTCCGGTGGTATTGCCTTGGCGCCATCTCGGATACCTGCTGTCCGGGGCATCCGGGGTTTTATCGTGTTGGGCGGCAGCACATGCCGCTTCGGCCCAAATGGAGAAAGACGAGCCACTTCCAACTGGCCGCATCAGTCCCGGGAATGCCACCCTTGCCGCTCTTCTGTTTCCCGGTCTCGGTCATTGGTTGAGTGGTCGGCGCTTCAAGGCGGTTTTTATGGGCGGGACGGTTTTTATGATGTTCGTGCTGGGCATGGCCCTTGGTGATTTTTCCGATTTGGAACGCGCTCGGCATCCCTACTACTGGGGAGGGCAAATGCTCGGTGGACCTATGGTGTGGCTGACCAGCCTGGCTGTTGCTACTCGTCGATTCACCGAGGTGTTGCCGTTTCAGGATGCTGGACTGTTGTTCACCACCACCGCCGGAATGTTCCAGGCCATCCTGGCGCTGGATGTTTTCCACCGCAGCCAGCATGACTGGTTGGAGGAGGCACGTAAATGAACCCATTTCTTGGCAATTTCCTGCTGCTTATGGTGTTCAGTACTGCTCTTGCCGCGGTAGTTTCCGGCTATCGGGAAGATGACCGGAGTGCGGTCTTGGTGGGCACTCTCCGGCGCGGCCTCAAGTTCTGCGGCGCGGTATTGCTTATCGCTACCTGCTCCTGGGCGCTCGGGTTATGGTTGAGCTGAGCCTAAAAATATCCCAAGGCGCGTAGCGCTCGTAGCAGGTCCTGGTCCGGTTGGGCCAATGGACCACTGCCGCTGACCGACTCCTCCAAGGGGAGCGGGCGGCTCTCGTTGGTCGCGACCTTGAAGATGCGGCCCCCGATTTCAGTGCGGTAAAGGCTACCGACGGTTCGTGTTTCTCCACCTGTGTGGTCCAGGTTGTTTCCCCAGGTTTCCGCTGCTGCCAGGCCCGCCAGTTGCAGCAGGCTGCCACCCAGCCAATGAGCGCCGACCGCTTCTGAGCGCTTGCCCTTGTCGATGCCCGGTCCGTAGACCGCCACCGGTACTCGCACCACGGCATCGTTAAAAGCATGGCCATGCTCGAACGAGCCGTAGTCCCAGAGTTCTTCGCCATGGTCGGCATGGAAGCCGAACACTTCGACCTCCCCGGTGTCCATCATTTGCTTCAACCATGGTCCTAGTTGTTGGTCCAGACGGCGAACTTCGTTGCTGTAGGCCGCTCGTACCTGGTCCTGGATTTCCGGACTGAGCACGAAGAACTGGCGACGCTGTTGCGGCGAGTGGTCAAGATTGAAGAAATCACGCCAGTTTGTTTGCGCCAAGGGATCGTCGCCAGAATACGGAAGGTGTGGACCAATCAGGTGCACCACCAAAAAGCGTGGTTGGTTGCGGTGGGTTTGCCACCAGCGGGAGGCGGCACCCAAGGCTGAACCGGGTTCATCATTGCAACGCTGGTAAGTACTGAAGCCCCGGTCGAGTCCACTCCAGGGTTCCAGGAAAGGGTTTTGATGAATCAAGCCGGTGGCATAACCGGCAGCGGCAAACTGTTCGGCCAGAGTCGGAATGCCTGGTTGCAGTGGGTGGAATTCACGTTCACCCGGTCGACCGGGCTCACCACTAAAAGCCGCCCGGCCAGCACCATGTTCGTCCGGTAGTTTGCCGGTGAACAAGGAGGCGTAGGCCGGCAAGGTCCAACTTGATGGGGCTACTGCTTGTGGCCACAGCGCGCACGCGGCCAGCGCTGCACTAAGTTGTGGTGCATCATCGAGGGCATCACTGCGCAAAGTGTCGATGCTGAGCAGCAAAACATCAGGTCGCATCGTTGCCACTGTTCTGCTCAGGACTGGGGCAGCCCAGGCAACCAATGGACCTGCTTGCGAAGCCCGGGACGATTGTTGCCATCGGCTTACGAATTCGAGAGTCCCGGCAGCAGTGGAGCCATCTATGTCGAGTGGTAAATCTATATCAATCGTGCTCCACCCTGATTCAGCTTCAAGCGGTAGATTCAGTTCGACCATTGCCAGGGAGAGTAAAGATTCTTGTTGGCGCAGGAATACCTCACASCTGATAGGGCCYATTTCTGYATGGGTATTCGCAGGGTCGGGGATGCGCCTGACTGCGGTTTGCAAATGCAAACCRCCCGGTTCGAGGTCAAAGGAAATCGTGAAGTGCGATGGAGTGCTCACTTCAAATGCATCGCGTAAATCTCCCAATATTTGTGGTGGGGTTTCTTTCGGGTATTGATCGGTGCTTAGCCCGAACCATTTGGTCAGATAATGGGAGCGCCGCAAATGACCGATCCCGACGATAAAGTCCGGACCAGAAGAGGAAGTATTTGCATCGAATACGAGCGGGGAAGGCCAGGTTCCTGCCGCTTTCTCCTCGGCRCATGATGCCAGCATTAGTGAACCCGCCAGGCATGCATTGAGCAGGGTGAAAAGGGGCGGCGGCTTCATGTATTCAGGGCAAGCTTTTGGCTTTGGGCACAGCGATGATAAATGCCCCCAGGCARCCGTGTMAGTTTGCCATGGATTTCCAGGTCGGATAGTTGAATCAATAGCACCGCCACCGACTCCTCAAGCTCGTTCGCCAGTTGCTCGATGCTCTTGTTGCCGGTGCTCAGGGCTTGCAAGATCGGATGTTGGTCGAGCGGGGGTTCGGGCATTGTCCAGGGGTCGAACTCTGCCAGTACGTCGGCCGGATCCTGGACCAGTTTCGCACCGTCGGCAATCAAGCAATTGGGGCCGCGGCTCACCGCGCAATCGACCGGCCCGGGAAGGGCGCAAACCGTGGCCGACAAGTCGTTCAGGTGCTCAAGCGTAGTGAAGGTTCCCGACTTTAAGGAGGCCTGAACCACCATGATGACCGGTGATAACGCCGCCATCAATCGATTGCGGCGTGGAAAGTTGCCGCGCCTAGGTGGGGTGCCACAGGCGAATTCGCTGATTACCGTTCCACCCAGCTCGACAATCCGGTGGTAAATATCAGCGGCCTCGGGTGGATAGGGCCGGTCGAGTCCGGAGCCCACCACTGCAATTACCTGCCCCCCGGCGTCAAGTGCTCCGCGCATTGCTGCCTGGTCGATTCCCCGCGCTCCACCACTGACCACAACCGCACCTGCAGTTGCCAGGCCTGAGCCGAAACGCTCAGCCTGGGCACGCCCATACGGAGTACAGGCGCGTGCCCCAATTACGCACACGCGGTTGCGTTGACCCGACAATACTTCCTGCGACCCGATAACCATCAATACTGAGGGGGGCTGGGGCAATGCATTGAGGGCGGTTGGCCAAGCTTGCATCCCGGGGGCGATTGCTCGTGCCCCCAATTGGCGCAGTTTCATCAGCTGTTCTCGTGCCAGTTTCCACCCATCCCCGGATTGTGAAAATATGTGCTTTTGAGACAGGGCGCATTGGGCGGAGCCGGCCGCTGCCAGGATTTGGGGTGCCCGTACCGGCCCAATTCCCTTTACCGCATTCAGTGCCACCAATGCGGATAGTTTTTTCCTTTCCATCCCACGCTGACGCAGGTTTGACCCACAACTAACGCGGATTATGCTCCGGTAATGACCGCAGCCGGCTCCGGCCTAACGGATTTCAAGTTGGGCAACTGCGGTCTTGAGTTCCTCAATGAGCGGTGCCAAAACGTCAACCGGCCCCAGTGCCTTTACGTAAAGCGAGCCGGCAGGAGTGTCCGGAAGAGAAAAGCCCACCAACATCCAACCCTCTCGTGGCGGTCCACCACCGAGTTGTTGGGTGCTGTTCAGGGTCCCGTAAATCGTTGCCATGGTGGCCGGATAACGAGAATCAGGGACGCTTACAGTTTTCAACCCGCCGTTCGTGGAGACTTTGAATTG
>NVRO01000094.1 GCA_002400895.1 Planctomycetota bacterium | reverse complement strand
CGCCGGAGACGGGAAACGATATGGGGGGAGCTCGAGATAAAACGGAAGAGTGGTTCCGCGCAGAAGTCCGCGCTTGAAAATAGCCGCAAACAACAAGGCTGAAACTGACCCAAGCAGGTAAAGGCCCATCAGGGCAAGCCCCTGTAAGGTCAATGGGCCAAGTACCGATGTGGCAGGGATGAATGCGGAAATCAAAATTGCATAGATTGGAAGCCGAGCCGAGCATGTCATTAACGGTGCCACCAAAATAGTGGCAAGGCGATCACGTGGCGAGGGGATTGTGCGCGTCGCCATGATTCCCGGAACAGCACAGGCGTAAGAAGAGAGCAGAGCAATGAAGCACCGCCCCTCCAGCCCCACCCATCCCATGATGCGATCCATTACAAATGCTGCGCGGGCCATGTAACCACAGGCTTCGAAAAAGAACACCATTGTGAAAAGCAACGCAATTTGCGGTACAAACACAACCACTGCACCGACCCCACGGATAATCCCGTCAGTAAGCAGAGAGCTGAACCAAGTGTCCGGCAGCATGAAGGCAACCCAGGCCCCAAACGAGTTAACCAATCCACCGAGCTGATTCATGACCGGGGCCGCCCACGAAAAGATTGCCTGAAAAAATGCAGTGATGAAGACAAGAAAAACCAGGCCACCCATAACGGGATGTAAAATAATTGAATCGACTCGAGCGGTGAGGCGCGAAGCGCTTACCGGTTTGCGAGTAACCCGGGAGAGAATTTTGTCGGCCCAGGCAAAGCGTGAGTCGGTTGAATCTTCGGGGAGATTGGCGGCGCGAGCCCAGGATTGTGGTTTGCCAAGTTCAGCGCGCAGGTCGTCAATGCCAATGCCGCGGTTGCCTACGACGCCTAGAACCGGAATACCAAGTTCTCTTCGTAGGGCAAACAGATCGATTTCCCCGCCCCTCGCCTTGAGCTCGTCGACCATGGTCAGCACCAGGAAGGTAGGAATATCAACCTGTAGCGCCTCGGCAATAAAGGGAAGTGAGCGCGGCAAGCTGGTTGCATCGGCGACAATAACAACCCCATCAAGGGTGTCCTCTCCGGGCATTACACCGCGCAAAACCTTGACCGCCACCGCTTCGTCTGCCGAAATCGCTTGCAAACTGTAAGTTCCGGGTAGGTCAATCAGAGCAACCGAGCCTTCCGGGACAAGCGCCTTCCCGGTACGTCGATCGACGGTTACGCCGGGGTAATTACCGGTTTTTGCGCGCAGCCCGGTAAGAGCGTTGAACAGGGTTGTTTTCCCCGAGTTTGGGCTGCCCAACAAGGCAATACGCACGCTTGGGCTAGGTGACAGGGAAGGCATTATTTATTTCTACCAGCCTGGCCTCACTGGGGCGCAGGCAGAGCTGGTAGCCACGCAATTCGAACACCATTGGACCACCAAACGGAGCCTGGCGGAGGAGGCGGATAGCGGTACCGTTGGTTAGGCCCAGCTCCCGCAAACGGGAACAACCCAAGGAGTTTCCAATCACCCGATGGATGATGGCGGATTGCCCGGTAGCGAGGGCGGCAATGGTGCTTATTTCTTTTTGCGACACTGTGTCAATTAGGATTTGGGTATTTTACCCAAGAACAAGCACTTTGGGCATAGCATCTTGACCAGATTTGATGCCCGCACAAGCAATGTTTTTTTGAGCGCCATCCTTCTATAGGATGGTGTCAATCAGTGCGGTGRCCGCTCCCCGAACATGAACACAATGACTGCTGAATCCTCCAAACAGGCTGCCGGCCAGGCAGCAGCTTCCCTGGTTGAAGATGGAATGGTGTTGGGCCTTGGAACCGGTTCGACGGTCTCCCATTTTTTGCTTGCAGTGGCGCGCCGGATTTCGTCCGAAGGCCTAAAGGTCACCGGCGTTCCAACCAGCGAGGCAACCGCCGCAGAAGCCCGAAATCTCGGTATCCAGATTTCCACTCTCGAGGACAATCCGATTCTTGACCTGGTTGTGGATGGGGCGGACGAAGTCGACWCGGAGTTTCGCCTGATAAAGGGCGGCGGYGGYGCYCTGCTCCGYGAAAAGATAGTTGCTTCGGCGGGAAAGAAGGTTGTCATTATTGTTGGCACCAACAAAACGGTGGAGAGGCTGGGCACCACCTTTTTGCTTCCGGTCGAGGTCATGCCTTTCGGGCATTCGGCCACCAAGGAAAAGATATCCGCACTGGGCTGCCGCCCATTTTTGCGGACTGCCGACGAGGCCGGAAGTCCGATGGTCACAGACAACGGRAACTACATATTTGACTGTAAGTTTGATGACGGAATCGTCGACCCCGAGGGCTTACATCGGAGTCTGTCCGAATTACCCGGGGTTGCCGAGGTCGGCTTGTTTTTGAATCTATGCGACGTTTTAATCGAGGGGCGCGATGATGGAAGTGCGAAGGTCAGTGAGCGACCATAAAATGAGGGGTCAGTGAAAGACCTCTACACACTCTCTGCCGCACAACTTGAGCAACGAATAATAAATCACGTTGGCGAAAGTGCTTGTCCGCCAGTGCACAAGGCCGTCTCCTTGGCGCGCGCGAAGCACCAGGGACAGTTTCGTAAAGATGGCTCCGACTATATAACTCACCCGCTTCGAGTTTGTTTATTGCTGTTGGAGGTCGGCGGCCTCGACAGCCCGGATCTTTTATGTGCTGCTCTGCTGCACGACGTGGTGGAAGATACCGACACCATGGTTGAGGAACTGACGGGCGAGTATGGGTCGAAGGTTTCCGACCTAGTTCGCTCGGTAACATTGGCGGACCTTCGGAAGGGACAATCCAGGTCGGAACGAGACAGGGCTCACTTTTCGTCGCTTTCATGGGAGGGCCGCGACGCCCAAATATTGCGGTCAGCCGACCGCCTCGACAACATTTCGGACATGGACGATAATTTTCCCAAGAATCGTCGTGAAGAATATCTACAAGACACGCGAGATGGATTGTTGCCGCTGACCCTGGCATGCAACACCGGCCTTTTCCATGCGCTTGACCAGGCTTTAACCAGCAAGGGCTGCGAGGCCTAGACCCCACATCCGGTAACGGATGCTGCCGTCCGGCTAAGCTTCTGTGCCATCGTCTTCGCGGCTGCGAATGACGTTGCGCAATAACAGAATTCCAATCGGGCAGGCCAGTGCCATTATTGCAATCCACAACCAAAGCGTGGTTGAATCACGCGGGTAAGTTTGGTGCAACAATTCCCACACCTGGTAGTATCCGTCCTGGGTTAGTTTTCCGGCCTCGTTAAGCGCCAAGCCCATTTTTTCTCCAAGAATCGGAACCGCCGCTTCCGCGTTCATGCCCTCGAAACTGGCGGCGCTCACGTTGTATTCTGAAATCAGATGTTTCTGCGCAAGGACCCCATCGGAAGGGCACCAGCGCTCCAGCATGCGGCCTGACATCAATCCGACCCCGAGTTTGGCAACGAAATAAGGCAACAATGAAAGGGCCATGTACGATCCCTCCTGGCCCTTCGGGGCAATTGCTGCGGTGTACTGGTAGAGGCGGGGCGACCAAATAGCCTCTCCAATGCTGAAGAAGAACACGAACAGGGTGATTGAAATATAGATTGGGTCAACCGGACCGCTCAGACCAAGCCAGGTGTGGCCAATCAGGTGGCCGAGCCATCCATCGGCCATGGTTTGGAACCACTCGCGCGGCATTGCCAAAAAGAACACCGGAAGCGCAGCGAAGGAAGATCCGACYGCAATCATCGAGTAGCTWGAAATRCGGCCGGTGAAGGCGGCAACCAGAGGCGTCAAAATCACAAYCATCACCGGGTTTAGCACGCTCCATAGGTTTCCAATCTTGGCGCCCGGCCCGAGCTCACGCAGCCCATATTTCGGGAAGGTGTAGTGCATGTGATAGAACACGATGCGAATCATCACGATTAAAAACAAAAAAGTAAGGAAGCGATAAAAGATTGGTTTCTTCCAGACCGCGGCGAATGTTTTTATGGTGTCACGGCCGGCTTCGCCGATGCTTTTGAACATGTTCCCAACCCAGCTTCCGTCACGTTGTTTTTCTTCGCGGGGTAAATACACCACCCCGTCATCGTTGGCGTGAACACCGGAACGGAGCCACCACTGGGTTATCAACAAGCCGGGGATGGTGGCGGCTGTTGCCCAGAAGAACAACACCCGATAGGTGGAAAGTTCCATTCCCAGCAGTGTCTGCGAGCCATATTCGCCAAGATCTTCACGAATCCAATCAAACAACCACCCAGAGATTGCAAAACCGACATTCATGACCGCGTAGAAAATGGCGAAGGCCATGGTTTGCTGGCTGGTGGTCGAATATCGTTTGATGGCGGCGTTCATCACCGGAACCATCAACGCCAACCCGATTGCCATCGGGAACAAACCGAACGCCAGGGCAATGGTGGTATCGTCGGATACCGTCATCACCCCGCGCGGGATCAGGCACATCCAGAATCCGATAAGGAAGGATTTCCGAATACCGATGGTGTCTACCAGGGAACCAACCAGCACCGTAACCAGGGTCATGATGGTGGACCAGATTGCGATGGTGTCGCCGGCTTTTGCATCGGAGAAGCCGAGGTCGGCTGAAAGCCACAGCACCAAAGTCGAGGACATCAAGCCATAGGCGATAATTTCAAGAACCTTGGTGGTATATATGATCCACAGCTCGCGCGGCGACCCACGCAAAACCATAAATTTATCGAGCAGGGTCTTCACGGGGGATTTTTTGTGGGAAGGGGAAAACTGGGCGTGGACAGCAGCGATTAAGGAAGGGAGAGTTTAGGTGCTCCCGTTGCCTGGCTGAACGCCGGTGACAATCCCAAAGG
>NVRO01000093.1 GCA_002400895.1 Planctomycetota bacterium | reverse complement strand
TGTTGCCTCGATTTCGGCACGTGATTTGAGAAATTCCACCCCGGCCAGAACATCGCCCGCGAAATCAGCGGTGGTTGCGGTTCCCGGATTGGGCCCCGCAGACGTTCTTCCTACTCCGCGATCGTCCACCCGCAATACCGCAATGCCGTTGCGGCTCAGGTAATCGGCAATGACCCAAAACGGTTTGTGCTGGAAGATTTCTTCATTGCGGTCTTGTCCACCAGAGCCGGTGATCAGGAGAACTGCGGGATGAGGTCCGCTGCCCTCGGGCAAGGTTAGTGTGCCCGCCAAGTCCACCTTCCCGATTTCATTCCGGTAGGCGACCTCTTCTTCCGAGTAGGGGAACGGTGCTTGTGGGGTTTGCGGGCGGTGGACTTCGCTTGCTTTTTCAACTTTGAGCAGTTCAAGCGGGATACTGGCTCCACCTTGATGCAGAACTCCGGTCAGGTTCATGCCTTTTTCACCAAGTTCAGCTTCAAAAGCACCGGCAATAGACCCAACGGAGATTCGGAGTTTGCGTTCGCCGAGCCAATCGATGCGGGTCACCGGCATTTCCCCGGATCCTTGATCGGGGCTTTCACTGTTACCGACCAGGTGACCGTTTGCATCCAGCTCGAAGTTGAATACCAAGCGCAGAACGACCGCACCAGTTGTCAGCTTGCCTTCCCAGGTCCCTGCCAGTGCGCCGCCGATTTCCTCGGGGGTGCCGGGAAGGTCGGGTTGCCTGGCGCAGCGCAAGGGAAGGCTCACGCCATTTTGATACCAGGTCCCGGAAAGAGTGTTTCCGTCGTCGGACAGCTCTGCCTGCCAACGGCCACTGGTAAGCGGGACGGTCATTGCAGTAACGCCATCGGCGAAGGAAATATCATTCAGCTCCAATCCCCAAATCTTTTGGCTGGGGGTGTCAATGGTTCCGGTGAATCCACCTTTACCATCCGCTTCCAGTACCACCACCATGCCGATACCGCCACCTCCGGGGATTTCAATGTCACCTTTCCAGACTCCGGAAATCGAATAATCTTGCCCGATGGCTAATGGACACAGATAAAGGGTTGCCAGGAAAAGGCACTTGCGCATTTCTCCACTTTAGCAAAGCCATAATTCCACACTTGTGTGGGGCATCGCTAGACTCGTGCGCATGGTCCCGGTAAAACATTTCGGCTTATTTCAATTCAAGGAGGAAGTCTCTGAAAGCCAGATTGAGTCGTGCTTTCAGGAAATGAATTCCATGGTTGGCAAAGTCCCCGGGCTTCTCGAAGTCCTTCACGGCCCATACATGGGTAGCGAAGGCCTGAACGATGGCTTCAGCCATGGATTCATCATGACCTTTGACAGCGTTGAAACCCTTGAGGCTTATCTTYCCCATCCCGAMCACGAACGYGTGAAGGAAATCGTCCTTCCCTGCTTGGAGCGGGTCATCGTTTTTGATTTTGYCACTTGAGACTTGCTGTTCTCCTTCTCATACCTAACTCTTCTCGCTCTTTCCCAGATCGAGCAACCCGGACCGATTTTTGACGGGGTAAGCCTCTCCGGGTGGGAAGCCAGCGAGGAGGGGACATGGAGGGTTGAAGGCGGGGCGATTGTGGGAGGCAGTCTTARACGGCCCATTTCTTCAAACTCGTATCTGTTCTTTRCCGCAGAATACTCAAACTTTGAATTGCGATTCCAATTCAAACTTGAGGGCTTTCCTGAACAAGGGATGGTGAACAGTGGAGTTCAGTTTCGCTCGGAGAGATTGCAGGATGGGCATGCTCGCGGTTATCAGGCCGACATCGGGGACCCTGCCTGGTGGGGTTCGATTTACGATGAGCAGCGCCGTAATCGGGTTATTGCGGCATCGGACATGAGCTTGCTCGAACCGGTACTCAACCGCGGTGACTGGAATGAATACGTCATTCGTTGCGAAGGCCCGCATATTCGTCTCTGGATAAATGGTGTTGAAACAGTTGATTACACCGAAACGGAGTCTGGTATTGCCCGCTCCGGTCGCATAGCTTTGCAGATTCATTCGGGGGGACCGGCCCAAGTGTCATTTCGGGATATCACATTGCTAAAAATAAAAGCACCGGAATCGCCGCTGTCTCCGGCAGATCAACTTGCCAGCTTCAGGGTGCCCGAAGGTTTCGTGGTCGAGTTGGTAGCCAGTGAAGAAACCGGCCTTTCCAAGCCTATTACCGTTCAGTTTGATGATGCCGGCCGCATGTGGTCGATTACTGCAACTGAGTATCCGTTGGATGCCAACGAAAGCCCGGAGCAGGCGCAGGCTCTGTGGAGGTACGGCGGCAGAGACAAAGTGGTGGTGATTGATCGTCCACATGAGCCCGGCCCGCATGTAGTGCGCACCTTTGTAGACGGCCTTGCCATGCCGATGGGTCTGTTGCCCTGGAAGGATGGGGTTGTGGTTGGGCAAGGGACTGAAGTGCTGTTCATTGGAGATGAAAATGGTGATGGAATCGGTGATAGCAGGCAGGCATTGTTGACCGGGTTTGGTGTCCAGGACTCGCATCTGATGCCACACCAATTCACCTTGATGCCAGGCGGTTGGATTAGTATGGCCCAGGGCGCATTCAACTATTCAGAGGTTATTGCTGGTAGCAATGCCGCGGTTACATTCAACTATTGCAAGCTTGGCCGTTTTCGTCCGGATGGATCCAAATTTGAAATAACCGGGTTTGGGCTCAACAATATTTGGGGCTTTGTCCTCGGTCGTGAAGGGGAGGTATTTGTGCAAGAGGCCAACGACATGAAGTACTCGGTCGTTCCTTTCCAAAATGGCACGACTTACCCTGGGATTGGCAACGAAAAGTTCCGCCCTTATGCACCGATTGCTTCTCCGATTACGGATTTCCATCTGGGTGGAACCGGACTTTCCGGATTGGCCTGTTCCGACAGCCGCTCGGGCAGCTTTCCTGCTCCTTGGAATTCGGTTATGTTCGTGGCCAATCCGATTACCGGAACCATTAATGCGGTCAGGATTGAGGATACTGAGGATGGGGGATATTCAACCACGCGCTTGCCCGATTTTTTAACTTCGACTGATGGTTGGTTCCGACCAATAGCGATTAATTTTGGGCCCGATGGTTGTTTGTATGTCGTTGACTGGTACAACAAGATTATTTCGCACAACGAAGTTTCGCGAGATCACCCGGCGCGCGACAAGGTCCGAGGAAGAATATGGCGAGTAAGACACCTTGGCCAAAGACCCAGAGAAATACCTGACCTCAGCCAGGTTGGCGACCTCGAATTGCCGGGTTATTTGAGCAGCGACTCGACTTGGGAAATGCGTGCGGCTTGGCGCCAAATCATCTTTCGCAAGCCCGGGCATTTGGCCTCGGCATTGGAGCAATTGGTGCTTGATGAACAGCAACCAGCCGACGCACGCATTCATGCGCTGTGGTCGTTGGCGAGTCTTGGAGTGGTAGATGTGAGACTGAGCCTCGGCTTGCTCCAATCGTCCAATCGCAATTTGAGGCGGGAAGCCTTGGCGGTTCAGAATGGGTGGTTGGAAAGCTCGTTGGTCGAAGACCCTGACCCTCAGGTGCGTGCGGAGGCAATCCGTAGTTTGGCTCGGCAGGACAATCCTGATGCGGCACATATTTCCGAATTGATTCGGTTTGCCAAGCCTTCGCACGAGGTGGAAGTTGCTTCCGGAATTCCGTGGGGTGGGCGACATGGTACCCCTGTTCCTTCGGGACCGCCATATGACAGGGAGTTTGAACGCTTTCTGGTGCGTATGAGCTTGGAAAAACATCCGGCTGCCCTGGCCGCGTTTCTTGACTGTTCAGCAGCCGAAGAAGTGCCCGCAGAAAACCGACTGTTTGCTTCACTGGCATTGCCTCCGGAGCAAGCCACAAGGTATTTCTTGAGTGCATGGCACGAGGTGGATCGGCTTCCTGACGATGAAGAACTTCTTTTATTACTGCGCGGGAGTTCCGACCCGGAACTGCGTCCGCTGGTCAGCAAGCTGTTTTCGAATCCAGAAAATGCCAGTACCTTGATGCGTGCAAGCCTGCGCTTGCGCTCCCGTCTGGAGCTGTCCCAATTGGATAGTGCACTCACTCCAGCGCTCCGGAAATTGTCATCGTCTCCGGGACATGAGGCATTACTGGTGGAAATGGTCGCCGCCTTCAAACTTAAAGCGATGAAGGATGAGGTTGTACAGATCCTGTCTAATCCTGAAAATAACCTCGGCCTTCGCGCTGGTGCGCTAGATACATTGCAAAGGATTGGTGCCGGCGCAGATTCAGCAGTTTTGGATTGTTTGAATAACTCTTCCACCCCTAAAGGGTTACGTTTATCCGCATTGGTTGCGGTGGGAGCCAGTGGTGACACGAGTTCATCCCCACTTGTTATTGATGAATTGAAAAAGTTATCGGTCTTCGAGCGAGCGGGGGTTGTGGAGGACTTGTCAAGTTCTGCCGATGGGGCGAGATTATTGTTGGGAGGCGTTGTTCAAGAGGTCTTGCCATTGGCTTTTATCCCGCCGCAATCCCTTGAACGGATGTCCGAATTATTGCCGGACAATGCTGAAATGCAGAATCTGTGGAGACAACAGGCGAAGTCCCTGCCCCGCGCCCTGCGCATGAACGGAAGTCCGGAGCAATACTCCGCCACTAATATCTCTCTGCCAGGAGCCTTCACCGTGGAAGTCTGGGTGCGGCTTGCAGATGGAATCAGCAATGCCGATGGTGTTCTCGGACGGTCTGGTGGCGCCGACTTTAATTTTCACGATGCGCGCGCCCGGTTCTATGGAGGACCGCAACTGGGAGATTTGGTAATTGCCAAGCGCAGCCTGGTGGCGGGAATC
>NVRO01000092.1 GCA_002400895.1 Planctomycetota bacterium | reverse complement strand
CAAATCCAAGGACAGCGGGTTGACCAGGTAGTCCTAGTTGAGCAAGTTGGCATTCCGGAGAAGATTGTTTCCGGAACGACGGTGGTCACCAGATCACCGGAGCGATTACTGATTGCCGAACACATTGCAGATTTTGTCCGTGACTCCGGTATTTTACGTCCGGGCTTTTCTTTTCAGGCCGGAGCCGGCGGTATCAGCCTGGCATTTGCCATGTTCCTGAAGGAGCGTATGAAAGCTGCATCGGTCAAGGCCGGCTTTGTGCGTGGCGGCTCCAATCAGTATCTGGTCGAAATGCTGGAGGAGGGCCTTACCCCGGTGATTCTGGATGGGCAGACTTTTGACCTGGAAGGGGTACGCTCGATGGCGGAAAACCCGGGGCACCAGCACACTTCTCCATTTACCAGTTACAACTACCACGGTAAGGGCAACTTTTCTTCGATGATTGATGTGGTTGTGCTGGGAGCGACCGAGGTGGACGTCAACTTCAACGCCAATGTAGTTACTCATTCTGATGGCCGCTTATTGCACGGGATTGGCGGTTGGCAAAACTGCCTGTTCGCGAAGTGCACGGTGCTGGCAGTACCCAGTGTGCGCGACCGCATTCCGGTGGTAGTCGACAATGTGACCACCCTGGTTGGTCCGGGCGAGCTGATTGATGTGGTCGCAACAGAACACGGATTGTGTATCAATCCCAACCGCACCGACTTGCTGGACGCCATGAGCGGCTCGCGAGTACCACTCCTCGATATTCGCGAGTTGAAGTCCTACCTGGATCGTTTATGCGGCGGCGCACCGGCCAAGCCCGAGCTCGGAGAGGAGTTTGTGGCTGCGATTCAGTGGGTCGACGGCACCACCATTGACGGTGTGCGACGAGTCAAGAGCGGATAAAGCTCTGCAGCCAAGTGCTCGCTTACGGCCACAGCTCCGGAGGGGGCTAAATGGCCGGCATTAAAAAAGTCACCCGGACGCAGGAAATCAGGGTTGCTCCAGTCCAGCAACAGGACATCATCAGAGTTGGATTCCAGCCAGGCATGGAAGATGTCATCACTTTGTTGATTTTTTATCTGGTGGAACTCCGGCCCGAAGGGAGTTGCGAACAACACCAGCTTGGCGCCATTCGCGGCACACACTTTGCGCGCGTTGTCCAGGTGGGGCTCCCAGTGTTCACCAATTGCTAATGGTTCAAAGCGGGCTAGTTGCTGCTTCAGCGCAATTCGGGCATTTTCCTTCGCTTTGGCACTTAGAACTCCATCGCGCACTAGGTCGGCTGCAATTTGGCTTTCACTCCAGAAACCTCCGCGATTGTCAGCACAAAATTCTTGCAGCTCATGCCACTCGTCAGTCAGCCGGGGGTAGAGGATTGCGGCCGCAGCGCGCCACATGGTGCGGGGGCCGCTTAACACTCGGGAGAGACCAAGGCTGGTCTGTTGCCACGGGCGGGTGAATGACCCAGCTATGGTTTGGATTGTCGGCGCAAACCACTTCCAGTATTGCATTACTGCATTGTCGACCCGCAGTTCATTCCAGTAGCTGGGGGTAGCCTCTACCAATACTATCTGTGGGCGGCGACCGTCGGCGAACGCATGCTCGATCAGGAAGTCCAATTGCGGGGCAATCCCGCCATGAATACCCATGCTCCAAACGTCGCATTTCCGCCCGCTGAGTTGTTCCAGGCGAAGCTCAATCAAGCGTGGGATTGTTCCCCAGCGGGTGCTTGATGAACCGAGCATGACTACATCTGGTGAGTCGGTTGCGTATTGCGAGTACACCGGGAATATTTCGTAGCCGTGCTGTTTGCCCCCGGTATTGAACCAACGAAAGCCCAGAGCATTACTGGCCAGAGTGCAAATAGCAGTTGCGATACAGGCCCCAAGCACCAGGCGGATGTGGAAAGTGGCAACGACTTTCATGCTTGCCGAGTCGGTGGTGGCTGAGGTCATCCTAAAACTGAAAATAAATGAAGGGGGAGGCGGCAGTCTGCATGGCGGCAACCAGGCCCAGCAGCAGCGCGAGGAGTACTCCCAACAATTCGGGCCGCAGCCTTGCTACGGCACCTTCAAGTTTGCGTCCTGGTGCTGGCGAAATACAAAACCAGAGAATGCAGGCAATGGTAAGAGCAAGGTGGGGTCCGTCAGCATGGCTACCGCCACCGCCACGCAGAATAGCTCCCCACACTTCCATTGCGTTCTCGAATGAGTCGCCGCGGAAAAACGGCCCGGAAAAGCACCAGAAACTGAAGGTGGCGAAGCGTTGCCAGGCAAACGCCAGTGGTGCATCGGAGAGTTCACGACCAGCTGCCTTGCGGCGTCTTGCGCGGATGCTAGAAACCATCAGGCCAATCCCGAAAAGCATCCCCCAAACCGGGTAGGTCCATCCGGCGCCATGCCATAGACCGGCCAGGAACATGGTCATTACCAGGTTGAACAGGGTGCGGGCATTACCCTTGCGATTGCCACCAATCGAAGTGTAGAAGTAGTCACGAATCCATTCGGTGAGGGTGATGTGCCAGCGACCGATCAGCTCGACGATAGTCCGAGCGGTGTAGGGCGAGCGAAAGTTTTCGGGCAGTTTGAAACCCAACATACGCCCACAACCGATGGCGATTCGGCTGTAGCCATCAAAGTCTCCATAGATTTGGAAAGCGTATGCGTAGATGGCGAGGATCGCACCATAACTGCCATAGGATCCGGGGTCGGCGTAGAAAGGGTCAACAATGCTCCTTCCTATAGTGTCGGCAATGACAACTTTCTTGAACAGCCCCGACATGATTTCGGCCATCCCCTGCGCCAGGTCGTGGCGGCGTGGGCGGGCCTGACCTTCTTCCAGTTGGGGAAGAAAATTTCGCGCACGAACGATTGGTCCGGCGACAAGTTGCGGGAAGAAAGCAACGAATAAGGCGAAGTCAGTAGGAGACTTTGTCGGTGTCAATTCGCGCCGGTAGATATCTATGGTGTAGGAGAGGGTTTGAAAGGTGTAGAAGGAAATACCGATCGGCAGAATCAGATTGAGCAGCGGCAGTTCCGCGCCCAATAACTGGTTCAGGCTGTCGATGAAGAAATCGTAGTACTTGAACAGACCCAGCAGGCCAAGATTGCCGACCAGGGACAGGCTTAGCCAGCAGCGTCTTACACGCTGGTTGTCGCTACGGTGAATACGGGTACCGACACAATAATCCAGCACGGTAGAGAAGATGATTAGCGAAAGAAACCGCCAATCCCAACACCCATAAAAAAACCAGGAGGCAGCCAGCAGGAATGGTTTGCGCAAGCGTCCGCGGTGGCGGAGGAACATGTCCACGACCAGKACGGTGCTGAAGAACAGCAGAAATGCGGTGCTGTTGAAGCCCATGAGCGCTGTCGGGRTTAATTAGGGTAGTCTCACCCGGTAGTTGTAACCCGGTTGCGCCAGAGATTATCGTGACCTCGGCTCGGAATGCGAAATCAATCCAAGCATCGCGGTGGTCTTCGTGGACACTACTGCTGTCTTAGTTGTAGTTTTCCCAGACTCGTTGCAACACCGGACCGCCCGCGCTATCAGCCATGATGATTCCTTCTGGTTCGTTATTGAGCAGGTTCGGGTTGAACACCACCTGAGCGTTGGCGAAATCAGTCAACTTGTTGACTACCACCAATTGACCATTGATAAGCACGCTGCGGATACCTTCGCCACTATTCCAGAAGCTGAATCCATGGACTTGACCGCCGCCAATGAAGGGGTCGGTAGTCACTTTCGCTCCGGGGGCGAGTAGTCCGATTCTCCTCGAACTACCTGAAGTCCCGATTTGACAGGAGGAAAAGTGGACGGTGTTGCGGGGACCAGAGCGTAAGTCGTATTCGGGTTCGCAGTAAACCACCACTCCCCCAAGTAACTGACACTGATTGATGGTAAGGGTTTGGCCAGGGTCGAGTATGAAAACTGCAAGATCGTTGACGATGATCTGGGAAATAGTGTCAACATGATCGAAAATGGTTACTCCTGATTGTGGAGCGAGGTAACTGTCAAGATTCCAGGCCGGCATGCGTACGGTCTGGTCGATGATCTGCTCGTCGGTGCCCCAACCAATGTAGACATTGTCGGTGTACTTGAACAGGCTTCCGGTAACCTGCGACCACTGAATCCACATACTCCCTATTTGATCCGGACCTCCAGGAACCCAGGATCCCGACCCGGTCAAAGGGTCATAGAGCCAATCGCTGACAACACCCARGCTATCGGGAAGTAAYAAATCACCGTTTATTAGCATCGAGGTGATGTCGAAATCACTGCCCAGGAAGAGCAGTGCCTTGTCAGATGTGCTCAGGCCGGTTGAATTGGTAAACTCGGCAACAATTTTGGAMATTCCGGAATCAGCCTGCCCGGTGATGTTCAAAGTAGTCAGGCCGCCGCTGTCCACTCTGCCCACGTCGAAGTGAATCCCATCAAGGTCGATTCCGGAAACTCCCGTACCCTGCCAGTTTGTATCAAGGAGCAGTTGACGTTGTGAGAATTCGAGACCACTCTGAGTTGCCAGGTCGGATTTGAGTTCCTCCGCAGCATTACKGGCAACTTTAACCTGGAGCCGAATTGATGAACCAAAGCTGGCAGCGAGAGTGGCGACAATGCCGGTCAAAACCAGGGCAAAGAGAAAAACCGCCCCGCGTTCRCGGCCTGTTGACGATATCCTGTTCCCTGAGCAGATGCCTCGGGGAAGAGGCAATTTGGTGATAGTTTGCATATCTTATTTGCGGATGTTGGCGCCGGCACAAAAGTGGAAATAAGCTCTTAAATGGCGACTGAGCCCGGTTTTTCGGGGTAAATTAAGTTAATGACCATGCCCACGAGAAAG
>NVRO01000091.1 GCA_002400895.1 Planctomycetota bacterium | reverse complement strand
AGCAACACTCTGGCTCTGGCAGCCCTGCGCGATCAGGGGGTTGATAGCCTCAACGGTTTGACCATCAACGAGGCCTGGGCTAGCCACGTCGAGAATTTTGCCGTGCGCTTGGATCAGACGAATCAACAGTTCGAAGCCGAGACACTGGTGGGCGGCAACCTGTCGGCGCAGCAGCAGAGCATCAGTGGCGTCAACGCCGATGAAGAAGTGATTAACCTGATGGCTTTTCAACGCGCTTATCAAAGCAGCGCACGATTTTTGCAAGTCGTCGATGAATTGCTTGAAACCTTAATGTCGCTTGCATAATCCGTTGAGGCATAACTGGCATGACCAGTTCCATTGGCATTACCGAATCTCGAACAACGATGCTGTCGACCAGCACGCAGTTGCTGGCCTCGCTGCGTAATACGCAGCGGGCCCTACTGGAGATTCAGCAGCAGATCAGTACCGGCCGGGCGCTGATAGGCCCTTAACCCGAATTCCGGCAAGACCGCAAGAATGTGGTCAAAGATATCGGCGAGGATGTCCTCGTACTCCGCCCAGCGCTGTTCATTGCTGAACATATATACCTGAATCGGCAGGCCATATTCGTCCGGTTCCAAATGGCGAACCAGGAAAGTCATGCTCTCATTGGTGGCCGGGAGCTGACGCAACCAGCAACTCAGATAAGCCCGAAAAGTTCCGACGTTGGTGAGCCGACGACCGTTAACCGGACTGGAGTCGTCGGTTCCCCGGCTCCGATTCCAATCTACCAACTCCTGCTGCTTTTCCTGCAAATAGGGTGCCAACGACTGCACTTTCATCAGTTTGTCGAAGGCGTCATTATCCAGAAAGCAAATCGAGCCAAGGTCGATACGCACCGAGCGCTTGATGCGACGCCCACCAGATTCACTCATCCCGCGCCAATTCTTGAAACTGTCGCTGATCATGGCATAAGACGGAATAGAAGTAATGGTTTTGTCCCAATTCTGCACACGCACGGTATTGAGTGAGATGTCAATCACATCTCCATCTGCACCAAACTTGGGAACTTCAATCCAATCGCCAACCCGCACCAGGCCAAGAGCAGAAATCTGAATGCTGGCCACCAGACCAAGGATTGAATCCTTGAACACCAGCATCAGCACCGCGGTCAGAGCTCCCAAGCCGCCGAGAAGAGCCCACGGTGAGCGGTCCAGCAAAGTCGCAATCACCACGATGACTGCAAATAGCCAAACCGCAATCTTGATTACCTGCACCCAACTGTTGACCGGTTTGTCGGACAGGGAAGGTGACTTGCGGGCGCACATGACCACAAAGCCGAGTAGTGCATCAACTACTGCTGCTGCCACCAGTGCAATGTATGCATAGGAAAAACGAGCGAACACCATCACACTCAGCTCACCTTCACCGATAAATACCGAAGAGAGCAGATAGACCACCAGAGCCGGGGCAAGATGCGATAGTCGGTCAAAGACCTTGGATGTAATCAAGTCGTCATCCCAAGTAGCCTTGGAGCGGGAAGCTACCCTTTTAATCAGCCGCAACATCACCCGTTTGGCAATGAAATTCGCCAACCAGGCGGCCACCAACAGCCCCAACAATCCTCCGATAATGCCCAGCCAATCTCCCCAGGCAGGGCTTAGGCCGATGGTGCGGGTCAGGTAATCGGACAGAAGTTCGTTGAGATTCATCGTCTTATTGAGCGTGCCCAGTGGAAGCCGTCAATCCTGCCTACCGCGGCCAATGCTTCATCACTCAACTGGCTGTCCAGATGGATGGCACACATCGCAGTTCCGCTTTGCTTGTCCCGACCCAGTGCAAGGTCGGCAATATTGACACCATGGTCGGCAATAACCGCAGTCACCGCGGCAATGCGCCCGGGGCAGTCGTCGTTGACGCACAACAGGAATTCGCCAGTGGCATCTGTTTCAATGTAGTAGGAGTCTATCCGCACAACTTTCGGATGATGCTCACCAAATACGGCTCCTTGCACCAGGTGTTCGCCCTGGTCGGAGCACAAGCGAACCGTCAGCAGAGAAGCGTAGCCATCGGTGTCCTGACCTTGAACTTCCCTTATGGTGTAGCCATGCTCACGGGCAACTGCCTCGGCATTCACCAAGTTGACCCGTTGAGAAAGCAGGTGACCAAGCAGACTTTTCAGGACGGATGAGGTGAGCGCGGTTTGCGGTAGCTCGCACAGGCCGCCGGCAACTTCTATTTCGATATCCTTAATGCGTCCATCGAGCAGTTGCGCCTGCATCGAGCCGATAGTTTCGGCCAGACGCTGCCACGGCCGCAGGCGGKCGRCAACTTCGGCGTTAACGGATGGCATATTGACCGCATTTTGCACCACGTCATCATTCAGGTAGGCCGCAATCTGTTCGGCAATCCGCACTGCCACCTTTTCCTGAGCCTCTGAAGTGCTCGCCCCGAGGTGCGGAGTGCAGACAACCTTGGGATTCACCAGCAGGTGGTAATCCGCGGATGGTGGCTCCTGTTCGAACACATCGAGGGCGGCGCCTGCACAGTGACCTGATTCAATCGCATCATTCAATGCATTTTCATCAATCAACCCACCACGGGCACAATTGACCACTCGCACTCCCGGCTTGCACGCAGCCAGGGTTTCGACTCCGAGCAAATGATGGGTGCGCTCGGTCAGTGGAGTGTGCAAGGTCAGAAAATCTACTTGTGGCCAAATATCCTCAAGCTCACACATCACAACACCCATTTTCTCAGCCACTTCCGGTGGCAGGAAGGGATCGAATCCGAGTACGGTCATACCGAAGGCTTTGGCCCGCTTAGCAACTTCGCGGCCGATTCGGCCAAGTCCGAGCACGCCAATGGTCTTGCCATACAACTCCACTCCCATCAAGCCCTGCTTGCCCCAACCGCCACCACTCAGCTTTTCATTGGCTGCTGGAATGTTGCGACACATTGCCATCAGCATTGCCCAGGAGTGTTCGGCGGCGGAAAGAGTGTTCTCCCCGGGAGCATTCATTACCAGAATGCCACGCTCAGTAGCGGCGGCAACATCAATGTTGTCAACACCGGAGCCGGCACGACCAATGACCTTGAGCCCGACCGCAGCATCCATCATCGCAGCGTCCACAGTGGTAGCGGAGCGTACTACCAGGCCAACGCAATCAGCGATTGCCGTCAGTTTGTCATCAAGTTCCATGCCGGGGCGATTATCAACCTCACAGCCGGCGGCAGTGAGAATCTGCTCGGCTTCGTCAGCTACGGCGTCGGCAAACAATACTTTCATGGTGTCAGGAGCGGCAGTAAGTGTGGTCATGTGAAACAGTCAACTATTGAACGGTAGCATGCAGGGCAGCATCGAAATGCACCAACAAGTCATTGAGTGAGGCCAAATCGTGCTCTCCCATGTGACCGATACGGAAGGTCTTGCCCTTGAGATCACCATAGCCATTACTGACCAGATAGCCATGGTCCTTGAGCTCAATCAGTGCCGGTCCGAAGTCGGGACCCTTGCCGCGGGCAATGCAGGACACCGTTGGAGAACAGAATTCAGGTGCGGGGAACAGTTCGAATCCATGACCCTCGGCCCATTCACGAGTACGCTGCGCCATATCAGCGTGGCGCTGCCAGCGGGCTTCCAAGCCCTCGGCAAAAATTCTCTCCAGCTGAAGGTTGAGGGCGTAAAGGTGAGCGGTCGACGGAGTGGTCGGAGACTGTTCCTTGAGGTTGCCTTGCTGCAACAACAAGAAGTCCAGGAACCAGCCGCGATGCTCAATTTGAGCAGCCCGCTCCAGGGCGTTGGCACTGACACTGGCAATGCTGATTCCTGCCGGCATCGCCATGCACTTCTGCACCCCGAACAGGCACACATCAATGCCCCAATCGTCGACCAGAACCGGTGCTCCGGCCATCGAGGAAACAGTATCCACCAGAAGCAGGGTGCCGGGAAAGTCTGCCACCACCGCGGCATAATCCTGCACCGGGTTCATCACTCCGGTGGAAGTTTCGTTGTGCACCACGGTAACCGCGTCAAACGGCCCATTGGCGTGCAAGGCCTTGCGCAGTTGCTCGGCGTCAAACCCCTTGCCCCAATCGGTTTCAACCGCGACCGCATCCTTGCCACATGCTTGGGCAATCTGAAACCAGCGCCGGCTGAAAGCACCGCAGACCAGATGCAGAGAGCGCTGATGAACGGTATTGCGGATGGCCGCTTCCATCAATGCGCTGGCGGGTGCGGTCAGAATGCAAATTTCACCGCTTTGATGCATGAGGCGACCCAGACCTTCGCGCGCAGCCTGCCACAAGCGCGCACACTCGGGCGTGCGATGCCCGATAGCCGGCATTGCCATGGCGGCCAAAATTTCCGGAGCGACCTCGGTCGGTCCGGGGATGAAGAGCTTTGGGTGGGCGGAGTTACGAGCCACGGGACAGTGTAATTGAAGTAGTGAAAATGCTTCGTTGGACCCCGCCTGAGAGACGCATGGTCGAGTTCAGAGGATGGTTTGTGCTTCTGAAACAGCGTACTCATACACCATCGGGGAGCATTCACCTAATTCTTGCAAACGGCCACTTCCAGCTGCATGGAGTGCAACCGCCCACAGTCCCGGGCCACGTAAAAAGACCGCTGCCTCGCTCTCCACTTGCGGCCGGACCTCCACTGCTCCAAAGCCGGCGAACAAACCAAGCTCGCTGGAAGCCTCAAGGTCCGAGGCACCATCACCTACCAGCAGCCGTCGCGAGCGTTTGATATTCAAGCGCGCACAGACTTCGGCAATGACCTTGGGCTTGCCGCCGTTTGCTGCCAGCGGGTGAGCGCAGGCAATCTCCAGAGGATGATCGGACTCCAGTGGATATGGAACCGCAAAAACATCTTCGGAGCTCACCCCC
>NVRO01000090.1 GCA_002400895.1 Planctomycetota bacterium | reverse complement strand
GCCATGGCAATCGGATGACCATGAAAGTTACCTGCCGAAACGGTGCCGCGCCCCGGAAACACCAGGGGATTGTCGGTAGCACTGTCCGCTTCGATCATCAACACCGACTCGGCCCAGGCAAGAGCGTCCTTGGCAGAGCCGTGCACTTGAGGGATACAACGGAATGAATAAGGATCCTGTACCCGCTCACAATCAGCGTGCGATTTTTCCACTTCGGAATCACGGAGCAAATCGCGCATGTTGGAACCACAGGCCTTGGCCCCGGGGTGTGGGCGCACTCGAGTTACCCGGGCGGCGAATGGTGCGTGACTTCCCATCAGCGCTTCCACCGAAAGTGCGCCGACAATATCGGCCACCTTCGACAGGTTGCGCATCCGCGCAATCGCGCAAAGCCCGACCGCATTGGAGATTTGCACCCCGTTAATCAATGCCAGCCCTTCCTTGGCGGCCAGTTCGATTGGTTCCAGACCAACCTTCTTGAGGGCACGCTTGGATTGCATCAGGCCACCGTTATCAACCACCAGTTCGCCGGCGCCGATAATCGGAAGAGCGAGGTGGGCAAGCGGAGCAAGGTCTCCACTTGCGCCGACACTTCCCTGTTGCGGCACCCGCGGTAACCAACCGATTTCAAACAAGCGCATGAACCAACGAATCAACCTGGGGCGGACTCCGGAATACCCCTTGCAAAGCGAATGCAAACGCAACACCAAAGCCAGGCGCTTTTCATCTTCCGGCATGTCCTCACCACAACCAACTGCATGTGACAACAGCAAGTTTCGCTGCAAGGTGGAAACGTCCTTGGCTTCGATACTTTCATTGGCCAAAGCACCAAAACCGGTATTAATACCGTATACCGGTTTGCCTTCCTTGACGATGGCCTCGACCTCGCTCCGCGCTGCGCGCACCCGCGCCTGGGCAGGGCGTCCGAAATTGAGCTTGACCTTGTCGCCGGCGGCAATTGCGTAGAGGTCGGCGGGTATTAGTTTTTCGCCTAGCGAGATGGTTGGCATGGGCCAGATTCTACCGCAGTTCCAGCCGGCTTTTCAGGCCTACATGAAAGCTGCGGTCTGAAAACAGTTCCAGCGTGCCACGACTAACCCTAATCCGGTAACTACCATTCAATAAACCACCAAGCTCAGGGCCGGATTCGCCTTGCCGCCGGTTATCAACCCACCATTCCACTTCCGGGAAAGCCTGGTAGGAAAGGGTCTCCAGGCTCAGTTTGCCATTACTTTTCACCGGCTCCATAACCATGGCGAAATCGGAACGGGCATTTCTGACCACACTGCGCGCCGGAAGATAGCCATCCTTGCTGGCGCTGAGTACCAGACTGCCACTTCCCTTGGGATGGTCGGCCCAGCTGAATGTAAACTTGCCGTTTTTACCGGTTCGCAATTCGCGCCTGAGTGCAGCCGGTGTGGGAAGTTGCACGGTGGCGGCACCTTGGCGGATACCAGGGTATAAAGCACCCAAAACCGCCAAGGGGTCCTGAGCTTCAAGTCGTACCACCACCCCACCAAGCGGCTTACCCTGAGCGTCCCGCACCACTCCAGCCAATGTTTGCTTGCGCTCTACAATCACGAAACTTGCCGTTGCCGGCGAAGCGGCGCCCGGACGTACCGCCCGGGAAGCCGGTTTTGACACCCCGGATGGATGCTCCGCACGAACATCCACGGTCAAACTCGACGGCAAGCCATCAATTGCGTAGCGTCCCTGAGGATCGGTTTGCACTCCATGCCAACGTTCCCATTGATAAGTCCAGGAAGCAGGACGCAGCGCACGGGGGGCCACACTAATGGTCGGCAGTGGGCCACCAGGCCAGGATTTAACTTCGCCGCGCAGACGACCACTGCGCGGAAGAGGGCCCAGTTTCACTGCAACTCCCGGATTAGTCGGCAGCAGATTCAATTCGTGCCGGGTCGCAGCATGACCTTCTGCGTTGACGTCAATCAACACCCGAGGTCCGCGCGATATTCCGAACAGTTCGGCAATCCCCTCATCATTGCTGGTTGCAAACACCATGCCTAGATCGCCGGAAATTTCAGCGCCGACCAGGGGCTTACCGTCATTACCCAATACTTCCAGGAGCAAACTGGTTGGTGCCGCCACGAAGAAATCTCTGCGGGTCGGGCCGCGTGGGAGAATACGTTGCAAGCGACCTGCCTGCATGCTGCCCGCAGTGATGCGAAAAAGATGAGTTCCCGGTAACAACCCGTCGAGTCGATAGACCCCGTCCTGATCGCACTCAACCGAGCGCTTGGCCTGGGGACCACCAATAATCTCCACCGTCGAGAACGGGATTGGTATACCTCTCTCACCAACAACCCGACCGCGGAGGGATCCGCCRCGTTTGACCACTGCAAGTTCATCGAAGGCACGACCCARCCAATGCAGTTCAACCACAACCGGTCCCTCGCCACGTAATTGGGCAGGTGCAGGCTGAGCAAAAGCAACGGCTTCAGYTTGACCAGCTTCATCGCCGGGCACGCCGACATCCAGAATGAAGACATCCGACAGTTCTTCTACCTGGTCGGTGGAAGAATCWGCACCCTCCATGAACACGCCGATAACCGCCCCCGTCACCACTACCCCAAGAGTCAGGTAGAAGAGTCGCAATGGGCGGGTCGAAGTGGCCATCATTGGCTTAGAGTATGGACGCGCCATCGCGCTATTCTCTTCCCAGCCCATGAGCTCCGACAATCTCCGCTCCCGCACCGCTGCCAACACCATCAAGGTGGTGGGTGTGATGGCCTTGTTAAAGGGGGCTGCATATCTGTTCACCCACTCCTCCGGGGTGCTCGGCTCGGCTGCAGACTCGCTGGTTGATATCGCTACTACTATTCTGGTGTTGTGGGCGGTGCTCCAGGCCGAACGCCCGGCCGACGCCGGTCACCCCTGGGGCCACGGAAAGGCCGAAGGCCTGGCTGCGCTACTGCAAAGTTTGTTTATTGGACTTACCGGATGCGGTCTTATCTTTGAAACTATCCGGCGCGCACTGGATCCCGCGGCAACAGTGCAAAACCACTGGCTCGGGATTGTGGTCATGGCGGTATGTTCGCTGGCAACCCTGGCCTGGGCACGGCATGTCGGCAAAGTTGCCATCGAGACCGGTTCGCTCGCATTGGATGCCGACCGCCGCCACCACCTCACCGATGTCCTCGTCAACGTGACGGCAATGGTCGGTTTGATTATGTCGAACCTGCTCGACCAGGTTAAATGGCCCGACGTAGTGGTTGGGCTTGGTATTGCCCTGGTCATCCTGAATACTGCGCGCATCGTATTCCTGGACGGTATCGGCAATTTGATGGACCAAGGACTAAAGCCGGCCGAAGAAGCGGCAGTACTTAAATCTGCCGCCAAGTTTGCCCCGCGAGTCGCAGGATTCCACGATTTGCGCACGCGCCGCTCCGGCTCGGATTTGTTTCTGGAATTGCATCTGGATTTGCCGCGCGGTTTGAGCTTCGTCGAAGCTCACGATCTGAGCGAGGAAGTGGCAACCTCGATTGAACGGGCAATCCCGCGCTCGCGGGTTACCATTCACGCCGACCCACTCTAGGCTGAACAAAAACTCCGCCGCGGGGCAGCCACCGGACGGCAGATGCCTACTTGATGATCAGCCAGCGTCGTTCCGAAACCAACAAGCCGCGAGTGTCCTTGAGCACCCATGGATGACGACCGACTTTTGTATCGTCTTCCACTCGACAGACCACGGTCCATGTTCCCGGGGCCAAATCGGAGCTGTCAATTCGCAATTTCCCGTGATTGGCAGATTTTTTAATCGGCTCTTCTTCAAGTTCAGTCAGAAGTCGGCGACGACCATTGAGGCGGGTGCGCCGAGGGTCGAGCTTGGGCAGATACTCACCGTCCAACAGCCACCACGAAATGTTCAGCTGATGCGACTTCGGCGCCATCGGGGTAACTTCGAATGACAACCAGCTCGGAGTGTCCCCAACCGGAATCTCAATCACCGCACGGTCATCCGGAAAACATGAATCAATCGGGTCAACGTATTTATAAATCGACAAGATAATCTGCTCTCGACATACCGGACAATAGTCCCCCCCGTTCATCATTACGCAATCACGCACCGTCGGCTTCCAGGTCCCATTGGCGCGTCCGCCGCCACCACGATGAACCCCGAGCTTTCCGCGGTAGTACTTGTGTTGCAAAAAGTGGGCCCACGGCACTTTCTCAGGATTGTCAGTTAAAGCCAGGTTGGCGGACTCGCTGGCATTGCCGGTGTAACCGGGGTCGGAATCGTATTCGTCGGCAAGACCGGCAAAGGCATGGCCCCATTCATGGCAGATAGTGTCGAGGCTGGAGCCCTTGGACAAGGTGGCAATGCCGGAGCCGCCAGTTGCACCAAGGTTGACCTGGCGAACAAACACTATTCCCAAATCGTCGCTGTAAGGGACTTCATCGAAGATATTGCCCACCAGGCGGCGATTGACGCTGGCATGACTGCGATTGCGGTTGGTGTATGCAGTGCCCAGAGCAGTGTTCTCCTTGTCCTCGCCCGGCGGGTCAACCCCGTTGTCTTTGCTGAACACTCCGACGCGGTAGAAATTGAAGTACTCCGCATACTCTTCCAAAGTCTTGTTGCGCTTGAAGGCCTTGGGAACATCGTCGGCGTCCCGCTCGAAGGAGCTTAGCTTTTGCAAGGTGTAGCCATCGCCCATTACCATCACGTCGATGCGGTTGGCAGACGGTCCACTCAATTGAATCGGCCGCACTCCCAAAAAACCATTGGCGAGTCGGCGAATGGCAACTTCTGCTCCATCGGTTCCGGGATGGTTGTGGCGAATGGACAGATACTTGTTGCGGGCAGAGGTCCAACGACCTCTGGCGGCCAGCGCCTCGGCCTGCTCCAACATTACAGTTGCTCGTT
>NVRO01000089.1 GCA_002400895.1 Planctomycetota bacterium | reverse complement strand
TCGAAGCACAATTCCTGGGGATTGCGCAGTCCAACGCAGAATAGTTCCAGCCCGGAACCGTCAAGATTGCAGCGGAACACTGCGCCACTTCCCGGATTGCTCAATACTTCTCCCTCAGTGGTTTCAACCGCGTACCCGCGGTCACCGATGGAAAAATAGAGCATGCCGTCGGGCCCGATTTGCAGTCCATGCATGTCGTGGCCGCGTAATGCAACTCGTACCCCATAGCCACGGTGCAAGGAGGTGCGCTGTTCGGCGACGCCATCGCCATCGCGGTCCTCCAGCTTCCAAAGATGGGGGATGCAGGCGTACCAGGCTTCGCTACCACCATCAGCCTTTTGGCGGACCAGAACTCCGGCACCGGTACCGTCGAGCAATTCATTGAAGCCGTCGGCGAATACCTGGGAGTGATCAGCAAAGCCGTCGTGGTTGCGATCTTCGAGCAACATGATTCGCTCTTCTTCGCGGGTCCATTCTTCAGCGTACTCCGGATGATGTCTCAAGTACATTTCAGCGCGGTCGTCCACCGTCATGCAACGCAAGTCGTCTTCGGTCCAGTACTGGTAGGCACGGTTGTCCGGAACCCCCTTGGTTTCCTGGCGGTAACTTTCACAGACAAACACTCGGCCGCTTTGATCCGGCCAAAACACCACCGGATTGGCCACTAGCGGGTCGGCTGCCCATAAAGATACTGTGAAATCGTCGGGAACATCGGGAGCCGACACCGCTCCCGGCAAACTGTCAGTAGATGACAATAAAGATTCTTCCTGCAGAGGAAGAAAACACAAGGGGGATAGTGCGAGGAGCAGCACGCCAACAGGTTACGGCAAGAGCAAAAAAAGGTGTAGAATCATCAGCCACACATGGCGGTTTTTCCTTTTCTCATCCTGGCTTTTTACTCCCCAGCTCCGCCTGTTCCCCAAACGGACGCTACGGACGGTGTTGTTGCTGCCAGCAAATGGATGATGTGCGGACCGTTCGACAACGAGGGTTCCGGGGTTGACACCAGGCATCCGCCGGAGAAAGGTCTGCGCAAAATGCGCAAATCGGAACCCTGGTCGGAGCTTGACAAGGAATACAAGCGGTTTGGTGGTTCCAAAGCGGGGTGGACTCAGGTTCCAGCACAAGTAATAACATTTTTTGGCAATACTTCCGGCTATGGTCCATTCGCCAGCGGGCATATCAATCTGGCAAATGTCGAGTATTTGTGGGATGCCGGCGAAGGCTGGTGGTCGAATACTGCCGTTTATCTATACCGCGCAGTTGAGAGCTCAAGGAACCAGGAGCTGGAGTTTTTCGTCGGTTCCGACGATGGCGTCAAACTGTGGTTCAATGGCGAAGAAGTGTTGCGCAAACCGGAAGWGCGTGGACTCAATCCATTTGACGATATTGTCAAGYTTGARCTARAGMAGGGTCTGAATCATTTACTGGTGAAGATACCCAACGCCGGTGGCGCTTGGGCGTTTGAGATGAGGCCTTTTGTTTCTCCCCCTCAAGAACTGGTCGATGAGGCCATTCAGAGTGGACTGGATTGGTTGCTAGGAAGACAACTTATTGACGGTTCTTGGCAGACCCACCAGGACTCCTACCGCAATGGCCAGACCGCATTGTGCGCCTATACCTTGATCAAGATGGGCCTTCCGGCGGACCATCCCGCAGTGTTACGGGCTTTTGCATTTCTTCAAGCCCGCCCGGCGGAAAAAACCTATTCACTTGGCTGTCAATTGCTGGCCGTTTCTGCCGCCAATAACCCCGCCTACCAACCCTGGATTGAAGAGATGGTGGGGGATTTGATTTCGTGGCAATTGCGCAGCGGTGGATGGGCTTATCCTTCCGGCATTGCCGACATGTCGATTACCCAATATGCGGCATTGGGGTTGTGGGCGGCAAATAAACGCGGGGTAAGAGTTTCTCCGAAGATATGGAACAGAATGATTGATGGGGTAATGGATTTCAAGACCAGGGAAGAATCCGTCACCGTCAGCGGGAAGAAGACCAAGTCAATCGGTTTTTCCTACCGGGCAGGAAATAACCAATCTCCGCGCGGATCAATGAGTGCGGCAGGAGTCGCAACACTGCAGCTCTGCAAGCAGGTCCTTGGCAAGTCGATGAAGCCAGACATGGTTGTGCCGGTCAACCGACTGATTGAAAAAGGCAACAATTGGCTTGCAGCCAATTTCCGAGTTGACGCCAACCCGCGAATGAACGGGAATCATTATTACTGGCTTTACGGTCTTGAACGAGCCGGCGCATTTCTCGACACCGAGTTTTTCGGAGCACACGAATGGTATCCACATGGCGCATGGTATATTCTTGCGGATCAGAAGATGAAAGATGGTAATGGTGTAAAGTTGCCGATAAGAAGTGGCCACGGCTCTTGGAGCGGAGAGACCGACACCTGCTTTGCGCTCCTTTTTTTGCGGCGTGCAACGCGCCGAGTGTCTACTGGACCCGTGGCCAAGGAAGACACCGGCCTGTTCAAGTCCGACCCCGCCGCAGGAGTGGTTGATTTCAGGTTGACCAATGTCGGACTGCTAACGCTGTGGGTTGATTCGATTGATGACGAATCTGAAATAACTACGGTCGAGTATTGGAAGCGTCGCCTTGACGGCGGTGAGTGGAAGTTGATCGGTGAAGTTTCCTCCCGCAATATCTCTGAATTTCGGGAAATTTGGCCAATGCGACATCACTTGCAAGGGCATGGCTGGTGGCAACTGCGGGCGATTGCCGTTGATGCAGTTGGTGGAACCCTGGAGTCCGGGACCATCGATATCGAAGTAAAGACAGGTGTAGACGAAGCTTATCTGGCTTATGCTGACGACGCCTTCGACAACTTACTGGCCAGGGCTGCCCCGGAGGTAGTGGTGTCGTCCGGCGGGTCACCCAACGCCCTGGTTGACAACAAGGTATCTACCAGTTGGGTTTGCGACCAGAGTGATGGTAGCCCGGAGTTCACTATTTCATTGAAGCGGGCGCACAAGGTTTCGCGCATTTTGTTTACTCCGGCTCGCAATCGTTCAATGATGCAGGCAAATAACCCACGCCCGGGACTTTTGGAAATAATAATTAATGATGGAGATGTTCCATTGATGGTGGAGGTCAATCCAGCTTTCGACCACAAGACTGCCTTGGAATTCGACAAGCCGCAATTTGTCAAAAAACTGAGCGTAATCCTGCACCAACCAATAGGCGGTGAACTTGGCAGGGCAAGAATCGGTTTCGCTGAAGTCGAGTTTCAGCGATAGCTCGCCGTTTTGACCTGAGCCCGGAGCAGAGCAGGTGTTGGTCAGTCACTGGCGCCGGCAGTGCCGGGKCGCGTATGGTCCTGATACTGACGCATCAGATCTTCAAGYCCTTGCGGCAAACCAGTGCGCCATGATTTGAGTCGCTCGGTACGGCGCAGAATCCCGGCAGGGTCAACGAAGGCGAGCCATGGTTGTGCCCATCCGCCGACTGTCCACTGCGATTCTTCCGGTTCTGCACGTGTGTGCACGGCGAACTCCAAACCTGGTTCCACCAGTCCTTGCAATGCAGTACTCAACTCTTCAATTGTGTCTTTGGGAATGTTTTCCGGTAGGACCACAGTAATGCCTTGCGAAGGATTGTCGGCCCCATAGTCTCCGAGGAACCGTTCCAGTGAAGTTCGGTAATGCTCCAACTTTTCCGCATCACTGGCATCCGCCCCCTTGCCGATTAGTTGGTCAGGAAACCACAACAACAATGAGCCACTCGGGTGGAGCGGCAGGCCGGTAACCGGCCGCCCATTCAGGTCGCGCCAGTCTGCAGCCCCTCCGCGGTGGGGGTTAAGGCCGCCGCCCCAAGCCGGTGCAAGTGATTGCGCATGCATTCCTCCCCATGCTTCGCGGTCAAGTCGCTGCACCACCGGGAGTCGGGCGCGCATTGCACCCTGGCTGGTGAAGAAACCAACCCGGCCTTGAATCGGGTGGGCATCAAGGGTGGTGAATACGCCGGCAGGCTGATTGTCGATATAGACTTCCACGGTAGGACCATCGACAACAAGCTCTACTTCGAAAGTGGTCTTTTCGCCGCTGAAACTAACCGCGCCGGAACTGCCGCCGCCGCGAGTCCAGCGGCCGTCCAGGTTCCAGTGGACCATGTCTGAGGCGCTACGAGCATCATCTTCGCCGTTGGCGTAGGCGAAGTCCCCGGCGCTCAGCCGCAGGCGGATGAAGCGGTCCCGGCGGGTCCAACCGATAATAATACCGCCGGACAGGTAGGAGGTGGTCAGCTCCAGTTGGGTTCGTAAGCGCCAGCGGCCAGCTTCCTGCCACTCTTCGGCCAGCACAAATGCATCCCGCCATTTGGCATTGCGGTCCATGGTGCCGGTATCGGCGCGTGCTTGATTGCGGCCGACATGGACATCACCATTGCGTGGGTCGGCAAACCAGAGCCCCTCAACGCGGCGGTCTTCGTATCCCACCAGACCTTCTTCGCCCCAACCGTTACGGCCAAGCGGGTAGGGAATGGCGTTGTAGGGGTGCAACTGCCGACTTGCATGCTCGCTGCTTTCACCTGGTTCCAGCCCGGGTAATCCAAGACTGAAAGCCAGGCGGTTGTGGTCACTACGCATTGCTTCGGCTGCCAGCAGGTTGTCCCGTGATGCGTAATCCTCGGCCGCATCTTCCAGTGCACTCAGCAACGCGGTTGCGCCACGCAGCCGTGGCAGGAACGGTGGTGGTTGCAACTCAAGATTGCGTCGGCGCGGTGAATCGAATCGACGCCAGTTGGTTGCTACCCATTCGGCATGGGGACTGCGGGTGTGAGTTAGTGTTTTCTCGAGGCTGGCAAGAATGTAGTCGGAAGGCTCATCAACCCGCAATACCCATTCGAATGCAGTAACCGCCTCCTTCCACATTGCATTTTCCATGAACAACTCGGCTGCCTGTCTTGCCTGGTCCTGGCCGAACCAGGGCTCGGCGCGACCACGCAACCAGGTCCAG
>NVRO01000088.1 GCA_002400895.1 Planctomycetota bacterium | reverse complement strand
ACGCCGCGCGGGGTGGCTCGCCATGGGGGACTGGGAGACGCAACTGGGCAAGCGCATTGGACACCAGGGGGTTAACGGAGCAGGCAAGAAAACGACTATCTTCATACAATGGACGGGTAGCACCTGAGACAGTTCGGTGCCCTATCTTCGGAAAAATAAAATGAAATTAACCCTTCTTAGTTGTCTCGCCATTTTTCTTGGAATGATTGCAATCCAGGATGCACCTGCAACTGAACTAGCTCGCACCGGATCAGTTGTTGGAGTAGTCATGCTGGCCGACCACACTCCGGTAGCAGGAGCTGTGGTACGAATCACGAGGGGCTCACGCCACTTGGAAACCCAATCCGACAGAAATGGCCAGTTTGGATTCCGCCGTGTTCCCCAAGGACGATCGGTTATTAGTGCCTCCGACGGCCGCCACGGAACAAGACAATTAATCGGCGTACGCGCCGGAGATGTCACTCGGGTCCGGCTGGTTATCCGCTGAGTAGCAAGCAAATAATCAACTCCCCTGACAAATCAGAGGATTTGTTTTAGAATTTGTTCGAACTTGTCCGCTTGATGCACAAATCCGAGGTCGGTGGGGTGTGAGGAGTCGACGGTGTCCTCATTGCCAAGGAGTTCGGCACCTTCAAGGTAGTGGAGGTTCTTCACCCCCTCCTTGATGAGGGCTCCAAACCCGATTCCCAGGGCTGAACGGGAGGCGAGGTGACGAGCCTGACGGTCAGGCTGMAGGAAKGCATTGGCAAAGCTGCGGTCCTCCACCAGAAGGATGGGRGTTCTGGGACGATGCTCCCGAAGGCGCTTCACGAAAGGAACGGTRCGCTCAGCGACCATCTCTGCATTCATGTTGGGTAGGCAGTCGATTACATAAACCGCGGCATCAAGTTCAGCTATCAAGTCCGCCATCTCCATGTCCATCGTGCCGCTACCGGAAAACCCCAAATTGATAATGGGGCGATCCAGGCGACGGCCGAGGATGGCGCTGTGGGTCATCCCGGGCCGCGATGCACAAGCACCATGGGTAATCGAGGTTCCATAGAAAACTATGGGGAGCGCACTCTTCTTGGTACGCACTGGACCGGGATCCAGCTTGGCGCCGCTCAGAACACCTACTTCAAGCGAGGTGACGCCGTTATAGAGCGGTAGGTAGAGCAGGTACTCGCGGGTTCCCGCTGGTAGCTTGCTGATCAGGGTAGCAGTCATTTCTTGCTTGGTCGGGCGAGGGCATGCCAACCAGCGCCAAATTCCCTTCTCATCGCGAACATAGAGATCAACCCCACTCACCCCGGTAGCCGGCATATGGGGCATGGCAAGGTCGGCATCGCGGAGCTTCCAGCGGCAAGCAATAGCGGTAGAGTCGGTGACAAATCGGACCGCCATGCCGGCCGAATCACGAGATAGCCTCCACACCGGAGCACGAACTAGGCCCTCAGCTCTTGCAGGAAGTCGATCGAAGGGACTAGCAAGCTCGGACCAGCCCTGACCCTCAAAGCTGAGATTCTGGGCGTTCTCCCAACTATATTCGACCTGGCAAAGGGAAGTCAACGGGGCTGAAACAAGAATAATAGCACTTACAATCACTCCTGCATTCTACTTGTACCAACATACTCTTCGCCGAAATATGTACAATGAAACTACTTAGGTAAACCTAAATCAACTTTGACAATGTACGGTCTGGTAAATAGTGCGCTCCGGAGCTACATCATCAAGAATTACAATCTCGATGATTGGGAAAGGGTAGTTGAACAATCCGGCACCGGATTATCTGATTTCGAAGCATTGGAACCATACTCCGACGATGTCACCTATGGGCTTGTCGGTGCTGCCATCGAAATTTTGAAAATCGATGGGACCGACTTGCTGTACGGATTCGGGATTCACTGGATGGAGGAAACCGGGCCGGAGCATTATGGCGAGTTTCTCGATATGTGCGGGTCCGATTTCAAAGGCTTCCTCTCCAATCTCGACGCAATGCATTCTCGAATTCAGGTGCTGTTTCCTGCCCTCCAACCTCCCTCCTTCTCGGCGGAAATTATCGAGGAGGGGAAACTCCGTTTGGAATACCTGACTGAGCGGCCAGGCCTCGAGTATTTTGTTCGTGGCCTGATTGAGGGTGTGGCGCGCAGGACCGGAGCCAAGGCCACGGTTGAAGGTGTCAAGCCAATCCCATCCAGTCCCAACGGCCTGGAGTTTTTGGTTTCTTACACCGAATGAGTTTGAATACGGAGGCAGAACTGGCTCTCTTGCAGGGCGCATTCCCATGGCACTTCTTTCTCGACAAGGAGATGCGTGTTCGCCGTCCTTCCCCCCTCCTCAGCTCCCATTGTCCAGGATTTGTTGATGGTACGGCTTGCGAAGACCTGCTGAAGATTGAGCGGCCGAAAGTCTCTTTCGACTTCGAGCAATGGAGTAGATCTCCCCGAACGACTTTCACCTTTTGCTCCAAACCCGAGGGTATCTTATTCCGCTCCCAGATTCTGAGCGTTCCCGAGAAGAACATGCTCATGATTTCATGCCGTCCCTGGTCAACCAATATCACCGAGCTTCAATCCTGGGGAATCTCGATGGAGGACATGGGGATTCATGATCCTACCTGGGAATTCCTCATGCTGATGGAGCAACGAGACCAGGTCCACGCTGAGAACCTGCGATACAAGGATCACCTTGAAGACGTCGTCGCACAACGGACTCACGAGCTGGAATCACTTCTTGGCCTGGCCTCCGTACTCACCGAGAATCTGGACCCGAAAGTCTTTCACAGCGAACTGGCAACCAAGCTGTGCGAGATTATGGGTGTGGGAGACTGCTGTGTATATACCTCCAACGGAAGAAAACTATCGCTGAGGGGATACTCCGGGGGAATCACTGATGGGACTTCACCGCGCCATATTTCCTGGGGAGATGGATTGGCCGGCAGGACAGCTCAGGAGAAAAAAACCCAAATCGAAATGCCAAAGAAAATCTGCGCCCCGGTATTGGTGGAAGATCGGTTGATGGGAGTGGTGGCCATCCAGCCTGCTCGCGGCCATGATTTGAACTTGACAGACGAGGAAGCATTGGAGCGATACCTGAGGATTGTTGCCCCCGCATTCGAAGCTTCCCAGCACCGGGAGGAATTGGAGCAAGACCTTGGCAAGGCGGTCGATCAGAGGCGCCGCTTGCTCGAAGTGGCCGAGGAGACCGACCCCTTGGGGTTCTCTCCGGGGGCACATCTTGGTGATTTTCGATTGGTACGACCTATTGGCAGGGGAGGATTGGGCAACGTATGGGAGGCGGTCCAGTTAAGCCTCAACCGGAAAGTAGCACTCAAGATACTCGGCTCCGTGCAAAGTGTTGATCTGGAAACACGGGACAGATTCATGAAGGAATCCAACCTCGCTTCCGAAATGGAACACCCCTGTTTCCTCGATATTTACACCGCAGGGGAATCCGATGGAACCATGTTTTTGTCAATGGAACTGGTCAAGGACTGGAGGACCATCAATGATTATTTGAACGTGTTCAGAGCAATCCCCATATTGCCCGACTATTTTTTCAAGATGCTTGTCGATGCTATCAGCAAGGTGCTTGATGCTCTATCCAAAGCACACCAAATGGGAATTGTACATGGCAATCTGAGCCCGAAACACATTCTCATGGATGACGATGTGAGACCAAAATTGACCGGCTTTGGCCTTGCGGCATTGGAAAGCGGCCAGCTTAAATCCAAGGACTATTTGTCTGAAGAAAATCTGCGCTACCACTCACCTGAACGGTATACCAACCCAGCGAATCCGCCCCGCCCCGAGGACGACCTCTTCTCGGTCGGGGCAATGTTGCATGAGGCTCTCACCTACTCAGTCCCTCCTCATGCGTTTCGCTCGGAAGCGCCGGAGCAGCTTGTTCGAATTGCCCAAAGAGCAATTCATGAGAATCATTCGGAACGTTACCACTCGACCAAGGCAATGGCCGAAGATCTTGCTCGCCTTGGCACCGTGAAGGATGCCGTGKTCCGCCCACCCTTTTYACTACTATCTCTTTTCAAGAAACTTTGGCGCGGTCGATAACTCMCCGTCCGGCGAAGAAGACRATCCGGCTGCCGACKAAAAAGAGGAGCGAAGCCATAGGCTTGAGCTCCTCTTTGAGTTGGTAGCGGGGACAGGATTCGAACCTGTGACCTCCGGGTTATGAGCCCGACGAGCTGCCAGCTGCTCCACCCCGCGTCATTTTGGGGGGAGATTGTAACCCTGCGGCGAGAGCAATCAACCATCGGTTTCGCCAAAAGGCCGGATAACTGCGGCCAGCTCAGGTAACTCCGCCTGAATTTCCGGGGAAACCAAACCACCTGCCTTAATCAAATCGAAGAGACGCTGAAGAACAACATCAGCATCATCCGGACGCTCCAATTTCAGCGACAATTTGACCTGAAGAAATGGCCATATCCCCTCTTTCGGCTCATCCTCCTCAAGCTGTGCGAGTCTGGCCAGGGCATCTTCGGCCCGGGCGATCTGACCGCCATCGAGTTCGGCCTGCAATAACCACTTGGCGAGCACTCGAGCATAATCACGCTCCAGGGCAGCAGAGCTGGCAGCTGCCAGTTCGGTGCGCGGGAAACCATCCAGCAGCCTGAAGGCAATACGCAACATATCCTTCTTTTCCATTCCAGTGGCAACCGAACGCACCAGATCCGAATCCTCGGTTCCAACCTGGGAAGCAAGGGCCTTGACATAGTCGTCTTCAAATTCCGCAGCCGGACGATAGGCCAGCAAACCCTTGATTGCGTCAGCGCTCCTCGGCAGTTCAGCGAGAGCGGCGAGAATCGCCCGCAGGACAAAGTCCTCTTCAACATATGCCAATTGAATGGCCAGCGGCGAAGCACTGCGCTGGTCCTTCAGATCACGTAGGCATTGGACCGAGCGATAGCGCAGCTCGTGGTGATTCAGCATTCGGTGCAATATTTCCAGCAATTGTTCACGCTCGCCTCCAGCCACCGCAATGCTGGTCATCGCAGCCATCGCCGAACTTCTTTCCTCCGCCGTAAGCTCGTCGTCATTGGCGCGTGGCAGT
>NVRO01000087.1 GCA_002400895.1 Planctomycetota bacterium | reverse complement strand
CAGGAAGCCGCGTACGTCAAGGAACGCCTGGAGGCATTAGGCGGCAAGGCACTTCTAATCGACATCGGATTGGTCGGCGCACCGGGAACCGCTCCCGATATCGGCCGCCAGGAGGTCATCGCAGCAGGTGGCTCCAGCCTCGAGGCGCTGCTTGAAAATCCGCATCGCCAGGAAGCCGCCCCTATCTTGATTGCCGGGGCGATTGCCACCCTCAAGCGTTTGCTGGCGGCGGGAGAAATCCACGCAGTGCTCGGCTTCGGCGGCACTCAAGGCTCCTCCAATTGCGCAGCAGTCATGCAAGCACTGCCCTACGGCTTTCCCAAAGTGCTGCTTTCGACCATGGCCTCGGGCGACACTTCCTCCTTTGTCGACATCAAGGACATCACCATGATGTTTTCGGTCAGCGACATCCTCGGGCTCAACCCCTTGTCGCGCACGATGCTGGCAAATGCCGCCGCTGCCGCTTATGGCATGACCCACGCCGGTGTACCACTCACCGCATCAACCGACGGCAAGGCGGTCATCGGCATGACCAACCTCGGGGTGCTCACCGCTGGTGCCATGCAYGCAATAAAACGCTTTGAGCAAGCTGGTCACGAGGTGATTGTCTTTCACGCGGTGGGCTCCGGTGGTCGCGCGATGGAGCAACTGATGCGCGAAGGACTTATCGATGCGGTGTTCGATTATGCACTCGGTGAGATTTCCGACGAAGTGCACGGAGGTTTCCGCGCCGCCGACCCGACCCGGCTGACGGTGGCCGGGGATTTGGGGTTGCCGCAGGTGCTGTGCCCGGGCGGAACCGAACACATCGGTATCTTCACCGAGCCCAATGTGATTCCCGAGGCTTACCAGAATCATCTCTCGGTGTTTCATAACCCGATTATTTTCGTGCCGCGCCTGAACGCAGAGGACATGCGCAAAGTCGCCGACTCCATTTGCCAACGACTGCAGCACACCAAGGGRCAGGCGGTGATGTTCCTGCCCGAAGGTGGTACCAGCCGCTACGGGATTGAAGGCGCCGCCTTGTACGACCCGGAAGCCGATGCCGCATTCTTCGCCGCGCTGGAAGCAGGATTGCCGGACACGGTCCAGGTGGAGCGCATTGATGCGGCCGCCGAAGACCCTGAGTTCGTCGACCTCGCAGTCGACCGCCTGCTGTCGATGCTGAACTGATAATCAGCAACCGCTACCCGCCCAAACAAGACGGTTTTGGGGTATGCTCGAAGGTCGCCCCATGTTTTCCCTCGCCACCATCCTCGTGCTGGGATTAGCTCAATCCCCGCCTGATGTCCCACTTGCAAAGTGGACCCACCCCGACTTTCCTGCCGGAATWAACTTCGGTGCGTCTACCGGAATCTCCTTCGGCGATTTCGATGGTGACGGCTTCAGTGATATTTTTTGTTATTCAAGTGSCCACTTGTGGCGCAACCTCGACGGTGCTTCGTGGGTGCTGGCAAATGACCTCGACCCCTACTTGCCGCCAGCCGGACTCCGCTACGGTGCCGCCTTTGCCGATTACGACAACGATGGACTTGCCGATATCGGAGTGGAACCACGTCTGGGAAGTAACGATGACTGTTTTCATTTACTGAAGAACCTGGGCGGTGCTGTCTTCGTCGATATCGCTCCGTATTCTGCGCTGATTGACCAGCAGCTATGTGGAGCGAACTCCGAAACCCTGTGCTGGGGTGACGTCGACGGGGATGGCGACCTGGATTTGTTCATCCCGATTTACCCGCAGTCAATCAACAGCATCGGCAATAAATTCCTCCACAACCGTGGACCGACCGGGCCCAAAGGACTTTATCGGTTTACCGAGGAAGCAGCCACTGCCGGAGTCACCGCACCACCCAATGCCAACCGCCCCGAAGGCACCTTCATGGTCGACCTCGACGACGATGGCGACCTCGAACTTTATTCAAACGGCACCCTTTACCGTAATGACTCCGGACTCGACGCCCCCTTGTTTGCGGCTTTCGACCCGGGCGCAATCGGTATTCGCAAACAGACCATTGTCGACGAGGGTGTTTACATTTTCGACTACGACCTCGATGGCGACCTCGACGTAATGATTAATTACACCGGTAATCACGGCATTCGGATCTGGGAATCCCGCGGCGACGGAACCTGGTTCCAGTCCCCTTCCAGCACCATCGAAGATTTCCGTAATGGTGCAACCTTCGGGATGTCGGTTGCCGACTTTGATGGGGATGGAGATCTGGACATGCAGGCGCTGGACACTTTCCGGCGCAACATGATGATGGAGAGCGGGCAGAAGTATTTCGAACTGGCAACCCACAACATCGACCCCATCGACTTGCGTGGCGCAACCGTTGCCTGGGGCGACTGGGATCGAGATGGGGACATGGATGCGGCGGTGAGCGCCGGTATTGCCTCGACCCTGCTGGAAAATACCATTTTCGACGCCAGCACTCCCGCGAGTGAGCGCACTGACCTGCGGGTGCGGGTAGTGAACAACTCCCCTGATGTGCCACGCGGCCTGGAAACCGAATACGGTGCAGTAGTAGAAGTAATCGTGCACGGAGATGAGGCGCATCGCCGACTGCAGGTAGTGTCGAGTGCCTCCGGTTACCTGACGCAAAATGAATACGCTCTGAGCTTCAGCCTGCCAAGTTCAGACAGTAGTTGTGAAATTGTGGTGAACTTTCCGTCCCTTCCCCAGCAAGGGTTCAAGCGGGTTGACAAATTCGTAAATCCGCTGCTCGGCGCGCTCGACCTGAGCATGCTCAATACCAATGCGAGCAGCCCCGACCTCCGCGAGTTGAGCGTCTTTCGCGACGGCAGCGTGCTCCTTTTCGGCGTTCACTATCAGCCACTTGGTGGTGGTGACATTGCTTTGCTGCGTAGTAATTCATTGGTGGCACCAAGCCTGACTACTGCCCCACCAGACCCGACCATGGCCGCCGCTGACGAGCACCTCGGCATGGAAATTGAAGTGCATGCCGGCAACCGGATTCACCTGAAGGAGGTGGTCATCGATGCTGCACCAACCGCGATGCGGATTTGGGATGTCACCAATCCCGCTGCGCCAAGCGAAGTGAGCAATGGCTATCGGCAACTCAGTCTGGCCAGCGAAAACCGCCGCGGAAGCTGGCCATTGGATATCGAACTTGGACCCGGCACTTATCGCATCGTCGCCGCAATCACCCAAATCCGTGAGAGCCAGCTAAACGGACCGATTGTGCATTCCGGATTCAGCGTCAATGGTGGACTGCGCTTTATCGACAACACCCCTGCCAGTGGTGCTGCCGTGGCCGCCGCCCAGGTCGACCCGAGTCTGATCGGGATGGCACTTAAAGTGGCGGGAGCAAGACCTGATTGGGTTGATATTGGCGGTGGAACTTCTGCCAGCTTGCTCAATCCCAGCTTGCACTTGAGCGGTCAGGCGTCGGCCAACGCCAACACTATTCTGGAAGTTACTGGCACTACGCCCGGATCCTCGGTTGTCCTGGTTGCCGGACGCCACGCCGGCGGAACCCGACTTGGACGCTTGACGGTGTTGCCAGCTCCCGAACAAATTGCCGGCCCATTCATTACCGACTTTGGCGGAAAACTCAACTTGCCGGTTCATTTTCCGGCCAACCTGGGGTCGGGTACTCCATGGCTGGTGCAAGCCTTGGTGCGGGAACCTGGCGGAGTTGGATTCCACGCCACCAATGTGATGGGCGCAGTTAGCCGCTGAGATTTTTTCCCTTCCAAAATATTCCGGGAATAAAGTTGGCAACGGCACAGTCGAAAACGGCATGCAAACATTACTCACCAGTTTGATTCTTCTCTCGCTGTCATGCACCCAGGTCGGTGCCCAGGAAGCGCAAGAGCTGCCGAATCAGAGGGGGTCGACCCTTGAAGCGGCAACCATAACCCTGGGGAATACTCCCTGGGAACTCGTCATTAAAGCCCAGACTCCATCTTTCTACATCCAATACCTCGACAAGGCTACCAGGTATATAAGCGATCGGGAGGGAACCGCAATGCACCAGGTTCAACTACATCACTTGAACGCAACACGCATCGAGTTGATTGGCCGCTCCAGGTTCATTTCCTTATTCGGACAGGAAACCAAGGCAATCGGAGATTGGGATGGCCTCAGCCAAATCGCCAAAATCGCGGATGCTTGGATTGAAGATTTCCGGGCCTTTCAAGTGCAATTAGACGCCTTTACCATTGAGATCGTCAAGTGGAGGAAGAACTCTTATCCAACCAGTCAGAGTGACGAATAACCCGCTCCACCGTGCGCAAATCACGTGCTTCAATCGGAATTGAACTGATTCGTCGCCAACATTGCGCAAGCTCATCGCCGCGATCCGGAAACCCGGACGCGGCGATCAACTTTAACGCCTTGTCCATGACTCTAGCGCGGTCTTCTGCGCTTGCCCAAACCTGGTCTCGATAGTCGGGCAATTTGAAACCGCCGCAATCACCTTGAATGTCACGATGCCATTCATAAAGCACCAGACCCACCGCATGGGATAGGTTCATCGATTCCAGACCAAGAGTAGGAATGGTGCAAATAAATGAGCATTGCTCCACCTCCTCGGTTTCAAGACCGCGGTCCTCGCGGCCAAACACCAGAGCCGGTGTTGCATCCCCTCCCAACCAATCGGCACAGGCGAGTCTCAACTTTGGCAACACCACCGGCTGCCGATGCTTGCCGGCACGAGCAGTAAAAGCAATTGAACAACTGCATCCACGCAATGCATCGGCAAGGTTGTCGGCGCGCCGCGCCGCGGCCAGGGTTTTAAGCGCCGCAGCCCCGGTGCGCTCGGCATCGCTTGCTGCCAGTTCCGGGGCACCAACCAGCACCCAGTCCGACAAGCCGAAATTAGCCAATAACCGGGCAATGAATCCGACATTGGCTGGATTCTGAGGTTCAATCAATATCACACGTGGTGCGTTCATTATTCCATTCTATGCGGACTCTCACCGAGCGAGACAGCGCCGTCGGTGACGGCTTCCAAATGATTTAGCCCCAAGCCTTTGGAAGAGATATACTTTGCCGCTCAAAATCCCCGATAGCTCAGTTGGTAGAGCAGCTGACTGTTAATCAGCTTGTCACAAGTTCGAGTCTTGTTCGGGGAGCC
>NVRO01000086.1 GCA_002400895.1 Planctomycetota bacterium | reverse complement strand
CGCTAGGCCGGCAACGAATAGAGATTCGTTGTGCTGAATGCGCAGGACATCTCGGGCATGTCTTTCCTGATGGACCACCGCCCACCGGCTTGCGTTATTGCATCAACTCGGGCTCCATGAAGTTTGTTGCCGAGATTGACATGGACAAGTCGGACAACTGGGCAACTGCAACTTTCGCCGGTGGCTGATTCTGGGGGGTAGAAGCCCTTTTCCGTCAGGTTGACGGAGTGATTGATACTCGAGTCGGCTACTGTGGTGGCGACACTGAAAATCCGACCTACGAACAGGTTTGCGCCGCGAAAACCGGTCATGCCGAAGCAGTTGAAGTGATATTTGACACCAAGGAGATTGCATACGCACGCCTGCTCGAGGTTTTCTTTTCAAACCATGACCCAACTACTCCTGACCGCCAAGGCCCGAATGTTGGTAGTCAATACCGCTCCGTTGTTCTGGTGCATGACGCCCAGCAAGAACAAGCGGCGCGAGCAGCAATTGAGGCCTTGGACAAAAGTGGCAAGTTCAGCAATCCGGTGATTACCGCAGTTATCCCTGCGACTGAGTTCTGGCCGGCCGAGGACTACCACCAACGCCATCTAGAGAAGCAGGGTGTGGTTCCGACCTGCAATCTTTAGTTCTTGAAGTTCCAATGCTCCACCGGTGATGGAGTGTGTTCTTGTTGCATGATTGCGAGCATTGTTGCAACCACATCCGGTTGATGGGCAGCAATGTCATTACTTTCCTGCGGGTCTGTAAGGAGGTCATATAGCTGGAGCTTTACATCTGCTCGGTTATGCATGCCACGTCGTACTGCTTTCCAGTTACCACGGCGCACCGCTTGCCAGCCACCGCCAGAATGGTATTCCCAGTACAAATGATCGCGCTGTTGAACCTCTCCGGTTCCGAGAATCGCATTTGCCAGGTCAATGCCGTCCGACTGAGTCGGAGCAGGTGCTCCAAGCAGTGACAACAGAGTCGGCATCAAGTCCCAGCTCGCGGCCATGGTCGCATTGCTGCCCCCGGGAGCAACCCGGTTTGGCCACTTGATGATCAGGGGAACCCGTAAACCACCCTCATACAGGTTGCACTTGTGTCCGCGTAATCCTCCGGTGCCGTTAAAAAACTCCGGATCGTAGCCGCCGAGGTCGAATGTCGACCCGTTGTCGGAGGTGAATACCACGATGGTATTTTCGCTTAATCCCAGGCTTTCCAATTCGTCGAACAACTTGCCGAGATCACGGTCCATGCGAGTGACCATCGCCGCATAAGCGGCGCGTGGTTGTGAATGAGGTTGGTAAGACTTGCCGGTATACGGTTGGTCTTCCCACTTTCCCGCATACTCGGCCAGCGAGTCGTCCGGAACTTGCAGCGCCAGATGTGGCACCGGTGTTGCGTAATAAAGAAAGAACGGATTGTCGGCATTGTCGCGTATAAAACCGATTGCTTCTTCGAGCATCAGGTCGGGGGCGTAGGTCTCGCCGATCTTGCCCCTGGTGTTGCCCGCCAATTCGACTCGCTCGCCATTTCGGTCGAGATACCGCGGAWAGTAATTGTGGGCATGGCGYTGACAGTTATAKCCAAAGAAAAAATCGAATCCCTGGAGATTCGGTTCCCCGCCGCTGCCGGGTCCGCCCAGACCCCACTTGCCGACACAGCCGGTGGCATAGCCATGCGCCTTCAAGAGTGAAGCTATCGTTTCGGTGCCGGGTGTCAGCGCTCGCTGTCCACCCCAAAGTCCCAGTGGTACTGGCGGCTCTTCCCAGGCACCGATTTGGGTCGACTCCGGGTGACCTGGAGGGGCGGTCAAATTCGGAGTTTCTCCGTTGTCTCGTATCTGCGCATGGCCGGGATGCAAGCCGGTGAGCAAGCTACACCGACTAGGTGCGCAAACGGTGCTACCGGAGTAGGCGTTTGTGAACAACATTCCCTGTTCACGCATGCGGTCCAGATTGGGGGTGGCAATGAGTTCGGAACCGGTGCACCCAAGTTCCGCCAGTCCGAGATCGTCTGCCAGAATCAGGACGATGTTCGGAGGGGGGTCTGGTTCACCCGAACAGGCTGGAGCGATGGCCAGAGTCAGCAACAATGACAGGTGAGTGAGGAAGGTACGCCGGGGCATGGTTGTATGTTATTGACGGTATAGGATTTGAGGTCGGCGTTCCTGCTCGAATTATTGGTTATTATGGCTGCGTGCGACCCCTCAGCATACTTGCCATATTTCTATTCTCCACCAGCCTTGCAGCTCAAAGTGGTGGGTTGATTCGTCGACTTGATGGTCCTGGCCTCAGCGCCGGATCTGGTGGAGCTATCGCCCAATGTGGCGACCTCAATCTTGATGGTGTCCCCGACATGATTGTTGGCGGCGACCGGTACATCACTTGGGGAACGGCTACGGCAATGGTGTACTCCGGTGCGGATGGCTCGATTATCTGGTCATGGGGAGGATTTACAAATGCCGAAGCAGTTGCCAATGCCGGTGATGTAGATGGAGACATGATTGAAGATTTGTTGGTCGGCTCTATCTGGACCAACTCCAAGTCCGGTCAAGCCAAGGTCTTTTCCGGTGCGACCGGGATTGAGCTTTACAGTTTGGACGGAGCTGCGGCAGATGATTATTTTGGCAATGCAGTTGCGGGTGCCGGCGACGTGAATGGTGATGGCTACAGCGATTTCTTGATTGGTGCTTACGGGGAGTCCGCAGTCCTGCCATTTTCAGGTTCTGTTTCCTTGTACTCCGGTTTCGATGGCTCCTTGATTCGCAAGTATTCAGGGCAAATTGATCATGGTTACTTCGGATRTGACCTTGCCAATGTCGGCGACACTGATGGCGATGGCATACCCGACCACCTTATCGGTGAAGTTGGTAATGACACTCTCGGGTCATCTACCGGAGCAGCATATTTGTATTCCGGCGSAACCGGAACACTGATCAATCAATGGATTGGAGTGGCTGCCAACTCCAGATTCGGCGAGAGCCTGGCTGCCGTTGGCGATATTGACCTCGACGGTGCGGGTGACTTTGCAATCAGTGCAATGTTCGAGGCTCCGGCCGGACATGCCAGGGTTTATTCCGGTGGTACCGGGGTTACCCTTCACGACTTTGCACTGTTCGAGGCGAGTGAAGTCTTTGGCAGGTCTATTGCCGGAGGGGGCGACGTCAACGGAGATGGCGTGCCTGACATCGTGGTAGGTTCCGACCGCTATTACCTTGCTGGCGGCTATACCGGATTGTCTCATGTTTTTTCCGGAGCAGACGGACGTGAATTGCAGCGATTCGAACCAAACTCTCCAGACGGCAGATTCGGTCTGGCAGTAGCTTCGCTCGGCGATATCGACCTCGACGGTTTTTCAGATTTTGCTGTCGGTGCGCCTGCCGAGGGCTTTGCAGGCCATCAATCTGGGTCGGTATACGTGATTAGCGGAAAGCTCGAAGGGGTTCTGCTCAGCGTCAGGAATCTTCGATCCGGAGGTCTGGCCAGGGTCGACTTGCGTGGTTGTACTCCGAACGGGTTGGCAATGGTTGGATACAGCATGGCGGGCGCGGGGCCAACCGGGACAGTTTATGGAATGGTGGAAATGTCTGTACCAATCCACACCTTCCCACCAATCCCTTGCAATGCTGACGGAATTGGTTTTTTCACTCCCCAAGTTCCACCCTCGACCGGCGGTCTGAATGTCTGGTGTCAGGCAGTAGACCTCAGTTCCGGGGAGATATCGAATCCTCACCCGATGCGAGTCTCCAACTAAATTACTCGGGAGCGGTCTTCCAGGCGACCAGGTAGGCAATCCAGGCTTCCTCATTGTCTGCATTATCAGTCAGTTGGAAATCGCCGTCACCTTCGCCGTCATCGTCTGTGCCTTCCCAATACACCTGTACTTTTTCGAATCCGACCTCCAATAAAATATCGCGCAGCTCGGTGAGGTGCCAGAGTCGCCAGTCATACACAAAGGCATCTTTGATTTGTGAGCCGTCGGCGAACTCAAAACTGATGGAGCAGCGGCTATCACCGGTGATGGCATCCATCATTCCGGTACGCCAAACATAGTAGAAGCCGTCCTCTTCGCGAGTTTCCTTGCATTCGGTTTGGACATCAGGGCCTCCTTGAATGTCCAGTACGAATGCTCCGCCGTCTTGCAAGTGATCGAAAGCACTCTTGAAATACTTCAGCATGCTCGGACGGTCCTTGAAAACCCAGTAAGAGAAGTTGAAAGCGGTAAGGACGTCAGCCGGGGGAGTTGCAGCGGTGAGCACGTCCTCTTCGAGAATCTCAATCCGATCTACGGCACTGCCGATGGCGGGGAAGTGATTGCGGACGCCGTAAGCCAAAGGCTCGGAATCGAGGTCGAGACAATAGGCAGTACGGTTTTCGTCACTTGCCGTCCAGATGGCCGCCAGCTTGCAAGTACCGGCGAAATCCTCACGTAGCACCATTGGTTCCGGGCGCTTGTTTTCCTCGAAAATCCGCAATAGAAACTCAAGGTCGGCATCGGGGTCGTAGACCGCAGACTCGTATAGTGCGTACTTGTCGGCATTCTTGGCGGTCAATTTCCACTTTTTTCCACCTTTCTTTTTGCTCTTGTTCTTGCCCGTCTGCTGCTTGCCCATGAGGGGCAAAGCCTATCCAATCCCCGCGCTACAATCCAGAACGATGATAACGATAAAAGGCCCCGCACTTTTTCTTGCCCAGTACATGAGCGATGAGCCGCCATTTGACAGTATCGATGCGGCTGCAAAATGGGCTGGTGGTCTCGGTTTCAAGGGATTGCAGATCCCCACTTGGGATGGCCGTTGTTTCGACTTGCAACAGGCCGCAGAGTCGCAAGACTGGTGTGATGATTGGCGTGCCAAATTGGAGGCACACGGGATCGAACCCTGCGAGCTGTCCACCCATCTGCAGGGGCAACTGGTAGCAGTCCACCCCTCCGCCGATGAAATTTTTGACGGCTTCGCGCCAGCAGAAGTGCGCGGCAATCCGAAGGCCAGAACCGCATGGGCGATTGAACAGGTGAAACTGTCATTGCGTGCTTCTGCCAACCTCGGTCTGGCTTCCACGGTGACCTTTTCCGGCGCCCTCGCCTGGCCATTCTTTTATCCCTGGCCGCCACGCCCAAGTGGATTGGTCGAGGAAGCCTTTGCCGAGCTGACTCGCCGCTGGACGCCAATCCTGGATGTTGCCGAAGAGTGCGGGGTGGATCTGTGCTACGAAATTCACCCCGGTGAAGATTTGCATGACGGTGCA
>NVRO01000085.1 GCA_002400895.1 Planctomycetota bacterium | reverse complement strand
AGAATCAATAGAACAGTTAATAAAAAGTGATATTTATACCATTTTCTGCTCCAAAAGGGAGTTTTTGTGGCATGATGCAGGGGTAGCGTGGATTCCTTTTCACCGTCATTCTCCTTTCATTAACCCTAGGAACTCAACCCCCATGATAATCCCTGCCCCTTTTAAGTACGGACTTGTCTGTCTGTTAGTATTCTTTCTGGCTCCAGCAGCCACTTCTCAAGGAACAATCTGGATTACTACCGGGTTAAACAATTACGACTTTTTCGGAACCTCCATTGACCAAATTGGTGACGTCAATGGTGATGGCATTCCCGACGTAATTTCCGGTTCTGACGGCATTTCTCCTAATGGCCAGGAATCCGGACAGGTGCGAGTTGTTAGCGGGGCCGACGGATCCACCCTCATGACTTTTGATGGTGACTCCGCTAACGACCAGTTTGGCTATCAGGTTTCCCGCTGTGGGGACGTAAACGGTGATGGCATTGATGATTGGTCAGCCGCATCTCCACTTGACGATAATAACGGTGGTGCTTCGGGAATGGTGCGGGTTTTCGCCGGAGGAACAGTCAGCATTATTTATCAGTTTGATGGCGCTGCCTCGGATGACGTCCTCGGCAAATCCCTCGGCTACCTCGGCGATGTCAATGGTGACGGCAGAGCTGACATTCTGGTAGGTGCCCCGCAGAAAAATTACGCTATTTCCGGTGCTTCAACCCAACCGGGGTATGTCACCGTTTACAGCGGCGCTACCGGTACCGCCCTTTACTCGGTTAGTGGTAATGTTGCCAACGACCAGTTTGGCGATTCGTGCGCTGGCGGCCAGGACCTTAATGGCGATGGAGTTAATGATTTCATCGTTGGAGCCTATGGCGAGGACACCAATGGAACCAATGCAGGCTCGGTAAGCGCCCACTCCGGTGTTGACGGCTCAGTTATCTGGACTGCCTACGGCGATAGCGCACGTGACCATATGGGTGCCAGCTTGGCAATCATTGGCGATGTCAACGGTGACGGTATTCACGATGTTGCTGCCGGAGCCCCTGAAGATGACAACAATGGCTCCAATTCAGGAGCTGTTCATGTCTTATCCGGAGCAGACGGGTCAAAGATTACTGTAATTGACGGAGCAGCAAACCTCGACCAAATGGGCTCCTCAGTTTCCTCTTTTGGCGACATTAATGGTGACGGAGTTGAAGAATTCCTCGCCGGCGCCAGTCTTCATGACGGCGGCTTCGGCACCGACTCGGGCAAGCTTTATGTCATTGACGGAGCCACCTTGGTCTCCATAATGTATGTTGAAGGTGGGCTGGCCGGTGACCGCATGGGCTGGGACTGCGCTGGTGGCATGGACTACGATGCCGATGGCATCCCTGATTTCATTGCCGGATGCGTCCAGTACTTTGCCGGTGGGGGCAATAATGGCCGCGGCTACGTTTCCCTTCACGACACTACTGGAACTCCGCCACCGCCACCACCAACCTGGCCTAATCTACCTTCCTCCTTCGTCTCAACCGTACCCAATGGTTACAACGAAGATTTTGAAGCCCTCGCCGGAGTAGTGCCTCCGCACATGGCCATCAACGAGCTGGACATGTTTTTCCGCACCTTGGATCCAGATGCGTGGTGCAACATTGGACAGAATGCTCCGTGCATTTCTGCCAATTCCGGAACCTACTGTTTGGAAATGGGTGGCGATCCCCTGATGAGTGGTCACCACGAAGTTGCCAATGGTTTGGTCATCGGGATTGACGGCGCCGGCTCAAACCACCTTGTAGTCGACTTTGCTGGCATCAACTGGGGCGAGGAGAACCAGGCCGATGACGGGATTTGGGTTTCGGACAATGGCACTGACTGGTACCCGGTTCAGGTCTATTGGAACAACTTCGCTGCCGTTGGAGTTTGGGAGCAGTTCAATAGTATTGATCTGACTTCAACCGTGGTAGACACTACCACCCAGTTCTACCTGTTGTTTGCTCAGGCTGACAACTACGAATACGGAAGCGCTGATGGCATCGGCATCGATGACATCTCTGTCCATGACTGGACTGCACCCGGACCTGAGTTGACTCTGACCCCGTTCCCACCAGTTGCTGGTGCACCGGCGGTTTTGAATATTGCCAATAACAACCCTGGTGATTTAGTCGCCAGTGGTTACTCCTTCGTTGGTGCTGGACCAACTCAAACTGCCTACGGCACTCTGTTGTTGAGCCCTCCATTCACTCAGTTCCCGAACTTGATTGCCAATGCAAGTGGTAATGCCACCATGACGGCAAATGTCCCGCCAGTAGTACAAGGCTGGGACGTGTGGCTACATGCTCTGAACTTCACCCAAATGGTGTGGACCAACCCCCTCGCCACTACTTTCCAGTAGACCGGGAGAAAGTGGCCTCCTCTGCCCTTGGCAGAGGAGGCTTTTTCCATTTTGGGACAATTATCACCCCCTAAATAGGCATTTATGTGGCATTATTTACTKATTAGTTCCGGTAAATTTTACCCTGCACCTGCTTGCCAACATTACSCCGCCTCCAACAGTGATAAATTCCCTCAAATACTTCCTTTTCTTCCTCTTGGTTGCTGTCTTCTGGACAGCAAATCTTGCTGCCCAGGGAACCATCTGGACCCAATATGGAGACGCCTTTTACGACGAGTTAGGTCGATCTGTAGACTCTATAGGTGACATCAATGGGGACGGGATTGACGAGATTATTGCCGGTGCCCCGCTCGACGATAACAATGGTCAGGAATCCGGAATGACCAGGATTTTTAATGGAGCCACCGGTGTCGCTATTGTCAGCATCGACGGTGACGATACCCAGGATGAGTTCGGCTCTGCAGTTGCGGGCCTCGGTGACATCAATGGGGATGGAGTTAATGACTTCGCAATTGGAGCTTCCGACGATGAGAACAATGGGGCCCAGTCCGGAACAGTCAAGGTCTAYTCCGGTGCCACCTTTACAATTCTCTATCAGTGGGACGGCTCCGCGGCAGCCGAATCTCTTGGATTTTCGCTGAGCTTCATTGGCGACATTGACGGTGACGGCAACAATGACGTTTTGGTTGGCGCAACCCAAAAGGCCAATGGTGCCTCGACCTTACCGGGACAGGTACTGCTTTACTCCGGTGCAACTGGCCTTCCCATATATGCGACCAATGGACTGGTAGCCAATGACCAATTCGGGTGGGCCATTGACGGCGGTATGGATGTGGATGGCGACGGAATCAACGATTGGGTTGCTGGACATTACGGCCAGGACACCAATGGCACCAACGCTGGCGCCGTCAGCCTGCATTCAGGCGCCACTGGAACTCAACTTTGGATTGCCTACGGTGACAGCGCACGCGACCACCTGGGAGAATCGGTAGCCTTGATTGGAGATGTTGATGGTGACGGCATCCCCGATGTAATTGCCGGGGCCTCGGAAGATGACAACAATGGCACGGACTCAGGCTCCGTGCGGATATTCTCCGGCGTCAGCGGTGCGGTTCTTGGCACCCTAGATGGGGAAACCGCACTAGATGGTTTCGGTGATTCCGTCAGTTCTCACGCCGACATCAATGGTGATGGTCGCTCCGAGTTTCTGGTTGGAGCATCCCGATTCGATGGCCTTGTCGGTAAAGACTGCGGCAAACTTTATGTAATCGACGGCTTCAGCTTTGGGGTCTTGACCAGCGTTGAAGGCATCGTTGCCGACGACCGCCTCGGTTATTCCGTATCCGGATGTGGTGACCTCAATGCCGATGGTCTACCCGACTTCATCGGTGGCGGCAACCAGCGTGGCGGTGCAGCAGTCGGCAATGGCAACGGGTTCATCCGCGCTTACGACTCCGCGGGTACTCCACCACCTCCGCCGTTGCGCTGGCCCAACTTGCCGAGCAACTTCCTCGCTCTGGGAGTAGCCGGCTACAGCGAAAACTTTGACACCCACGCCGGGGTGTTGCCCAACTACATGGCAGTAAACGAACTGGAGACCATTTCCCGTGGCGTCGATCCTGATGCCTGGTGCAATATCGGCCAAAACGGGATTCCAAGCACTACCAATTCAGGTATTTATTGTTTGGAAATGGGTGGCGTTCCCAGCGGGATGAGTAGCAACCATGAAGTATCCAATGGCCTGGTTATCGGCCTTGACGCCACCGGCAGTACCAGTCTGGTGCTTGACTACTGGGCAATCAATTACGGGGAAGAAAACCAGGCCGATGATGGCATCTGGATTTCAAACGATGGCACCACCTGGGAATCTGTGCAAACCAACTGGAGTACAGTAAGCCTAGGCTCGTGGACGCAAGTCACTGACGTGGACCTGTCCAACACCAGCGTCAATACTTCTGCGCCTTTCTACCTTCTTTTTGCTCAATCCGACAACTTTGAATACGGTTCTGTCGACGGAATTGGTATTGATGACATCAGTGTCCATCAACCAGGTCCGGTTGGCCCAACCCTGACCATCAGCCCGAACCCACCGATTGCCGGTCAATCAGCGACCCTTATAGTTAGTAACAACACTGCAAACGACCTGGTCTTCATTGCCTACTCGCTTGCCGGTGGGGGTCCGACCAATACCCCCTTCGGGATTGCCGACCTAACTCCTCCGTTCTTCGCACTCCCTGCCTTGATTGCCAATGTAAATGGGGATGCCGGTCTCGCCGCCACGCCACCGCCTTTCTTGACCGGGAGACAAATGTGGATGCAAGCGCTCAACCATACTCAAATTGTCTTTTCAAACGGCATCAACTTTATTTTCCTCTAGGCAATAATTTGAACTGACAACTCCGATGGGCTCCCTCATGTCGATGGGGGAGTCTATTTCTTTTTAGCAATGGGCGCACTTATCTTGGACCACGTGAACGGTCCGACATCAACTGACATGCTCTTGCGCGCTCTTTGCGACCGTGCATTTCGAGCATGCATGCACCGCTTGCGGGGCTTGTGCAATTTGATCGGTGGCTGGGCATTGCTGGGTGAATCCGAGGGGATTGAAACCAAGATAGAAGCTTACATGCAGGAATCGGCAATCCTGTTCGACCGTGCTGAGCGCTTATGCATTTTGCTCGCAAAGGTCCCCCGAACGAAGGATTTTAACGACCAGGCCACCACCTCAATGATTTTGGCAAGTGCCCTGGGAATGGGCACACCGGAAGAAGCAGGAAACAATTTGCCGATATGTACCAGCCCTACCAGATCCCTCGAACTGGCTCTGGCGTTGCAGGCATTGCGCTACGGCTTCGACGGTCAACATGATGCCGACACCGTCACTATCGGCTATACCCAGACCATGACTACCTTCAGTTTCGGTAACGATGTGC
>NVRO01000084.1 GCA_002400895.1 Planctomycetota bacterium | reverse complement strand
ATTGGTGAAATCCGCGATCAGGAAACCGCTGAGATTGCGGTCGAGGCGGCGCTCACCGGACACCTGGTATTGGCAACCCTGCACACCAACGATGCCCCTGGCGCGGCCACCCGCTTGATTCAAATGGGAGTTGAGCCATTCCTGGTTGCCACTACCTTGCGWGCGGTCATGGCCCAACGCCTGACCCGCCGCTTGTGCGACTCATGCAAGCGCCCGGTTGCGCTGCCTTCCGCAGTCCGTGAGAACTTAGCCAGCTTTGGGCTCAGTGAAGGTCCACACTATGCGGCGAGCGGCTGCCCGGCATGCCGAAAATCCGGTTACGACGGGCGTCTTGGGGTATTCGAAGTGATGCGGGTCGATAATGAACTCCAAGCCATCATCGCACGAGCACCGTCCTCAGCAGAATTGCGGGAATCCGCACTTGACCGAGGCATGCTTTCATTGTTCGAGCACTCAATCCAACGGGTGARWGCCGGACTAACTACGCTCGAAGAAGCATTACGTGCCGGAGGAAACGGATGAGCATATCTGCCATGCTGAGAAAAAAGACCACACCACCCCAGCACYGTGGTGGCGGGGTCGTAATCGGATCAGGTGGTGCGAGCAATCAGGAACAAGATGGTCCGGTACTGGTAGACACCCGGCTCAAGTTGAAACCAAAGGAAACTCTGCACATTCTGATTCAACTGCGCGCCATGCTTTCCGCCGGAGTGCCACTACTGGCCGCCTTGCGGACTTTGCGCAAGCATGCTGCAACACCACAAGGCACCAAAGTTCTGGAACGCATTGCCACCACCATTGAAAGTGGTCATGACCTGTCATATGCAGTTGATTGCCTGCCGCGATGCTTCGAGAAGTACGTGGTCCACTTGCTGGCCGCAGGTGAACGTGCTGGTGCACTTGACGAATCGCTTGGACGCAGCATTGAATTGCTCGACAAACAAATTAAACTCAGCGGCAAGATCCGTGGGGCCCTGGCCTATCCGGGCTTCCTCCTGGCGATGACCGCGGTGATGACAATAGGAATTTTAGTTGCACTGGTGCCGAAGTTTGAAAGCATGCTGTTGGCACGCCCCGAACTCCTGCCAACCAGCACCCGCATTGTTTTAGCCAGTTCAGCATTCCTCCGTGAATCGCCAATTTTTGCGGGTGTCGCCGCTTTATTGTTGTTGGTCGGCGCAATATTTGCCGTCCGCAGCAAGAAAGTCCAGGGGGCTCTGTTTGACCTGATCTCACATTTACCGGTCATCGGTACCCTCATCCATAAGGCCTACATTGCCCGCTCGGTCAATACTCTGGCCCTTACGCTGGAGTCCGGGGTGCCAATTCTTAATGGACTTGAACATGCAGCACAAGTCGCCGAGTTACCTCGACTCAAGGCGCATTGGCAAACCGCAGCAGCCGTAGTACGTGATGGACGCCCGATGTATACCGCACTGGAAGGTACTGATTTGCCACCGGCTTTGGTGCAAATGATGGTAGCGGGAGAATCCTCGGGCTCATTGGATTCGAGTTTACGCACTGCATCAGAATTTCTTGATCGCGAAACCGAAGCCGCGCTTGAAATATTCACCGGTCTATTGGGTCCAGCTACGGTTGTCGTAGCCGGATCAATCGTCGGATTCATTGTGGTTGCACTGATGACGCCAATCATGCAAATGGCCAAGTTTGTCGGCTGATGAAAACTCACAATCCACTCAAGCGAACCCGCTCGGCATCAGGTAAATCCGGCTTCACCCTGCTTGAACTGAGCATTGCGGTGTTGCTGGTGGTGTTGGTCGGAACAACAGCAGTTGCCTCGCTACGAATGAGTTTGCGCACCCTCGGGGGTATTGAAGCCACATCACAAGCGGTGGCCGCAGTGCGCGAACTGCGCGAGTATTCATTCCCGCTGGATGTTGACGCCATCGATGCCATGGATGGTGTGACCCTGGCCCCAATCATGGGCGACGGTGAACCCCTCCCGGGAGTCGGGGACCTGATGTTGGAAATAGCGGTGGATGCGGTCGATGATTTGGATCCGACCCAGACGGTACTCCCGATCGAATCTCGCACTCGGGTGGTAACCATCTATTGCTGGACTGGCGGGCGCATGGTGCTCGAGGCCAAATGGCTGGTTGCGGAGCATTAATCATGTTGTTCTCCACCATCACTCCCGGCAGCATCCAGCGTCAGCAGCGGAGCGCATGCGCTGCACCAAGAGGTCGCCGCGGAATATCCCTAGCTGAACTTATGGTGGTTATCGCGATTGTCGCAATGTCAATGGCAATCGTGGTACCAAGCATGCAGAACGTCGAGAAGACCGGGGCCGATACCCGCCGGGTACTTAGCGATGCTCTGATGGCTCGCTCTTTAGCCCGCACCAGTTGGGAAACCACCTGGCTCCGCACCGATCTGCAAAATGCAAGATGGCGGGTTGAACGTGCCGACGGAACTTGGGTGGAAGGACCAATGGCCGACAGTTCCGGTTGGCGGCACCTTGAAGATGGCCTGAACTTCGTCGCTGTAAGCGGCTTTGGAAGCGACTTCGAATTCCTACCAAATGGTCGCAGCAACCTCAGTTGTGCAGTACAAATCGTTGGTACTGGAAGTAGCTGGACCCTGCGACTCGATCAACTCAGCGGTAGCTTGCATGCAAATCCGGGAGCCGTCCAATGACCAAAATGATGCACAACTCGTCCGCAGCAAGGCTGCACCGCATGCTGAGTGCGCGGATTGGTGGAGTCGTAACGCTCAAGCACCACTCCCTCATCGCAGCCTTCTCCCTGGTTGAAGTGATGCTGGCTTCGGCCCTGACCATGGTGTTGATGTTCGGAGCGCTTTACGGAACAACCGAAAGTTACGAGGTTGTGCGCGCTGGCGATCGGCGGGTACACACTCATGTTGCTGCGCGTCGTTCGCTCGACCGCCTGCTCAAGGATTGCCGCTACGCGATGGACGTAAGCGTGAGTGGAAGTCAGCAGAGTGGATGGAGTATTGTGGTCAACACCACCGGTAGCATTAACCCTGAAGTCCTTAGTTATACGTGGGACCCGAACACCGATGTGTTAACGGTAACTGACGGCACCACCACAGATGTGGTGATGGACAACCTCAGYATTATGCAAGTTGRAACTGAAACTGTTGACATCGRAGGTCAGCCGACGGTAACTCGCATTTCGGTGAAATGGAACCTACGGGTCAATGCCGGCTATGAAGCCGGTTTRCCATCAACTTCTCCATACGACGTGCAAGTCGGCGGAGCCAGCTGGGTACGGAGGCATGTACCGTCGTATTAACAACTCTCGGCGCGGCACCGTCCTGCTAATGACTCTCCTGATTAGCGGGATTATTGCCATGGTTTCTCTTTCCTTTGGTGATTCTGTTCGCAACCAGATGACAAATGCCAGGCATGTCGCCATTGCCCTGCAAGCTGACCTCTCGGCTCAGTCAGGAGTTGAATTTGCGCGCCGGCGGCTGGCTCTGGATCCGACCTGGGAGGGAACTGATGGGCAGACAATCCAGATAAATGAGGGGATATACTTTTCCATCAGTCGGATGCCTGGTGAAGTCTCCGAGTACAGTCCAACCACCGCTTCATTTTTGGTTAAAGGCATGGCCGGCGAAGGCCGTGCGGACCTGATGGCAGAGATTTATGTTGAACCCGGGGATCCGGTCCGAACCAAAGCTCTTTCGGTGCTCGGCGGAAGCTTGAGCGGCATCAACGTCGACATTAAAGGTGATGCCATGTGGCTGGAAGATGACTCAATTCGTTGGGTTTACCGTCCGGGCCCACTGTCGAGCAATTCCAGCGGACACCACCTGAGTGATTTGTCCAGGGATGGGGTGTGGATCCAGATTTATGACCAGCGGCCCAAGCCCGACCTGACGGTTCAACGAATGAACTTGAGCGGGCGCCTGTGGACCGCCCATGGTCTCGACAACTGGTCGGAGGATATAGAAGAGGAGCTTGAACAGCCGGTCCACGTCCCCGGGTGGGATTTTGAGGGTTACTTGGAAGATTCGGACTGCATCAAGGTCTTTAATGGCAACCGCCGGTTGGAAGGAGTTTTCATGCGCAAGACTGCTGTCTTTGTGCTCGAACCAGGCGAAACCCTGACCCTGGTCAACTGCAAACTTCTGGGCGGTGTGGTGGTGTGGGTTGAATCTGGATGGGACCCTCAGGAAGGTCCCCGTAACCACGTGATTCTGAAGGGCACCAATGTTATTGGAGGAGATCCCAAGTGCAGTGGCAACTTGGGACTGATGGCCCCGGCCTCACGAGTAATGACCATGGGCAAGAGGCGTCAAGTCATTCACGGCATGAATCTCTGGCACTCCGCCTGGATGATACGACGACTCGAATCACGCGGTTTGGCGGTAATTCTGGACGAACTTCATGGAATTCGCGACTGCAGTTTCGACTTCGACATCGGAGTAGCACAGAACCCACCCGATGGAGTATTGTTTTTCGGACATATGCCGGAGATTGATGTGGTGTCGGTACAGGAACACTACGGATTCTGAACCTACTAAGTGCTTCGACCGGCGGCGTCAGTTTTTGGTCCGGCTTCAGAGCCGGCTGCCGTCCACATCCATCCCGAAGGTGCACTCTGCAAAGCCGTCTACCTGACCCATAACCTGTCCGAACAATCTTCCATTACCGCTGGTGCCACCCCACCCGTCAAAGTTGAGCGAAGTGTACTGCCAGGTAAATACCTCTATCCCGGACAGATACCGGCGACCCAGTGTCACCTGTGAAGAGTTGAGCACACCAATGAACTGTTCCCCGCTGTCGGTAGAGACTCTGAACAAACCGGGAGTGAGTCCAAGGTCAATGTGATCAATGGTCCAGACTTCCGCGCTGGTTGCTCCAGCGGACAAGGAGCAGTCACCATTTACCCAAGTGACGAAATTGTCAAAATCCCAACTACCGGTGAAATCATAAACCGGGGGATTTGCTGTCCACAGACACACTGCACTAAGTTCCTCCTGGCAACTGCCATCACTGGTTCTGAACAGCGCTCCGGCCAGATACCCAAAGGTCATGTACTGGAAAGATCCACTCAAGCCAATCTCCACATCATCAGCAAAGTAAGTGCCACTGAGTAGAATCAGTTCTCCATTTGAACTGATCTCGCCATCAATAAAGGCGGTATCGTCAAATGCATTGTTCCCGTCCACATCCAGCAGGATGTTCAGGGTGCGTCCGCTCTGAATGAACTTGGCGGCCATTATTTTGTAGCCACCGCCGGGGCCACACGAGCCGCCCAAATTCTCCCATTGCAGAGCCCAAACCCCAGCCAAATCAGGAATTTCAGAATTTTCCCCGCCGGCCTCCGAACCACGTTCACCAC
>NVRO01000083.1 GCA_002400895.1 Planctomycetota bacterium | reverse complement strand
ATAAGCGGATCCCCCATTGTTCTGAAAGCCCGGGCCGACAAAAGGAGCGCCCACAATCAGGTCGGAAAATCCATCGCCATTGACATCTCCGGCATCCGCTACCGACCAACCAAAGTAATCATAGGCGCCACTACCGTGCCATTCATGGAGCACCGAGCCGTCCACACCTGAATAAAGAATGGCTGAACCGGCACTTGAAATACCGCCGGAGTCCCGGTTAAACACACCCACAATGAGGTCGGCATAGCCATCGCCGTTGGTATCTCCGGCACCCGAAACGGAGTGGCCGAATTTGTCATACCCGGCACTGCCATACCATTGATGGAGTAAGGCGCCGTCAGCCCCGGAATAAACGTAGGCTGAGCCGGCATAGGCTAGTCCTCCGACGTCATACAAAGGCGCACCCACAATCAAATCGACAACGCCATCGCCGTTAACGTCACCGGCGTCGGAGACGGAACCGCCCAAGCCGTCATGCTGAGACCCACCGTCCCATTGGTGGAGCACTGAGCCACCTTGACCAAAAAGTGCGCCCGAACCGAAGAGAAAGAAAAGAAACGCGGGTGAAACTGGTTTCTTCATTAGAACACCAATCTACCAATAAAACGCTGCGTCGTGTTGGATTTGATTTGGCTACCAGTTGCCTTCAAAACTGAAATCCACGCCCTTACTCCTCCAGTTCGAAAATGCCTGCGGGCAATTCGACGCCAAGTTCGAAGTCGGTGACGGTGCTCATTACTGTACCAATCATGCGGTTCGCATATTTCGCCCTGGTTGTAAAAGGCAGACGCATGCCGGAAACATCACGGTAGTCGGAGAAGCGCACATGTTGCCCCAACCTGCCAATGCCCTCGACAAAAGGGATGCTGTCTTCGCCTAGTACGATGCCGCTACCTGCCTCGATTATCAGGGTGGGCGCTGGGGCGGAGGTGTCGCCGGCGCGAACCAGAAAAATAACTCTGTCGCCGCGCTCCAGCTGCTGAATCACTTCCATCTGCGGATGCCAACGGCGCCACTCACCGAGGCGCGCGAGGTGGTGACCGAGGCGTATTTGTTCAGCTAGCATTCCGTCGATGACGGCAACGGGTTTCTGGGGGGAGTGGTACGAAACCTTATCCCCACTGACCGCCATGTGTTCGAACTCCTTGCCAATAAGGGCATCCATGCGGAAGAAATCGGGCCACGCATACAGAGAGCTCTCCTCGCCCTTCAGCCCCAGCGTCAAGAATTCAATCTTACTGGTGATGCGCAACGGCCCGGCGGTTTCCAGCAAATCCAGACGGTGGGCCTTGATGGTGAGAGCCTCTAACTCATCGACACTCGGCAGTTCCGACGATGGAGTAAAGCGCACCTCATATTCGTCGCCCCGAGTGTATCCGAGAACCTCGCCAGTTTCAGAGCGGTCAAAGGCCAGCACAATACCAGGGCCACGCAACTTCCATTGGTCTTCGCCGATGTAATCGAGCGGGAAGAGCGCGATACCCGGGACTTCAATGGCAAGGTCATCCCCATCGCGAACAATCGCACTATAGCTGTCGTCATCGTGCTCCTTATAGTATCCGAGGTACTGCTCCATTGGAGGAGCGGTGTGTCTCAGATCTACTACGGGAACCCCCAGGAACAACTCGCCCAGCGCTTCTTCCACTGCGAATCCGCTCAGGGTTCCGCGCGACTGGGTGAAATAAAACGCCATCGCATTTTGCTCGGGGAAAACCCAAGCATGAGTCCCGTCGGAACCGGTGTGGCCGAAAGCGATGACCTCGCGCTCGCCCTCCGTTTCTGGTGTGGTCGGCGCAGTCCACAGCTGCATCAAGGAGCCGTACTCGGCGCGCAGGCCTGGCAATCCAGTAGGACTGCCGAGTGGATAACCACCAGGGGTGAGAGCCTTTTGCACCAGACCTTGACTGAGCAGTTGCTGGTCTCCTACCCGCCCGTCGTTGAGCCAGAATTGAGTGAAGCGGGCGTAGTCGGAAAGGGTGGAATAGAGCCCCTGGGAACCCAGGAAAAAGTGAAACAATGGTGGCTTTTCCGGATTCCAGAAAGGACTCCAATTGCCGCGTTGGCCAAAGTACTTGGCGCAAACACGCGCACGTAGTGGGTGGTCCGCGGTCATCACCGTTGCACTTTCGCTCATGCCGAGGGGGTCCAGCAATCGTGTTTGTACGAACTCAGCGGCCGAAATACCGGAGACGATTTCAATAAGCGCAGTGAGCGTATCGGTGCCCTGGTCGCTGTAGTTAAACGAAGTACCCGGCTCGAACTCGAGGTCCTGTTTGCCGCCGAGAGTGGCAACGTCCTGGATACCGCTCAAATCCCCCAAATCCATGGCCATGATTGCCGACATGGGAAGTCCACTGGTATGGGTGAGCAGGTGGTCGATGGTGATGGAACGCATGCCATCAACATCAAACGCAGGCAGGTAGCGGCAAATCGGGTCGTCCAGCTTGATTTTACCTGCTTCAATCAACATCAGAACCGAAGCGCCGATGAACGGCTTGGTCATGGAGCGCACGCAGAAGACACTGCCATTTTCCATGGGGACTTTCGCCTCGCGGTCGCGCCAGCCGTACGACTTGTGCAGAATCGATAATCCATTCCTGATTATCAACACTTCGGCGCCCACGATTTCATCTTCGTCGACCAGTTGCTGAACCCGCTGGCTCAATTTATCGAGTGCTTCGGGGGAGATTTCCTGAAGAGAGGGCCGGGAAACAGGAAAGGGAATATCCGCTGTTGCCTGCCCCTGGAAGGAACGGGCAAAGCCCGAAGAAAACAACGACAGAACGGCGAGGCTGGTGAGGAGTACTTTCATGGGTCTGGGGATTAAATGCTGATGGGAATTGGAACGACCTTGAGTGCATACGCAACTATGGGGAATTTATGTGTGAAAAATAATGGCAGTGAACTGATTCCCGCGCTTTTATGTAAATGGGCCACGCCCTCAGTTCATCCGCGTACAGACTGCAAATTATAGCAAAACTCGCTACACTTTTCGGACTTTGGCCAAGACCCCCCCCACTCCGGGAAAGATAATCGAACGCATTGACGTTCATTCCAGTCTCGCCATTTTCAAGATTCGCCCGGAAGGCGGCGTTCCTGAATTCCTCGCTGGCCAGTTCCTCACCATGGGAATCCCGGACCCCGCCGATGACGGCAAGGTGGTTTGGCGCGCCTACTCGATTGCCTCGCCGCCACAGAACCGGGACCACTTCGAACTCTACATCCGCCTGGCTGAACGGCCGGTGCCCGGAAAGCTCACCACCTTGTTGTGGGGACTTGCGGTGGGAGATGAGGTTTTGCTGCGCATGGCAAAAGGAACTTTCACCGTAAGTGATGAGCTTGAGGACGGCAGCCCGGATAATCGGCGTCTGCTCATGATCGCTGGCGGTACCGGCTTGGCTCCTTTCATAAGTACCTGCCTGGATTTAAAAGACCGCGGCTGCAAGCGCGAAATCGTGGTGTGCCACGGCGTAAGTTATATCAGCGATTTCTCTTACGCCACCCTCATTGAGTCCCTGGAAAAGGAAGCTGCAGAAAATCCGGCCTGGAATTTCAAGCATTTCGCATCCATCAGCCGGCCCAATGAATCTGAGAATGCCGGCTGGGAAGGATTCACCGGCCGCATCGAATCTATTTTTGCGCGCGGGGAATCGGGGCTGTCCCCCATCGAGGAAGCCCTGGGTGAACAAATCCTTCCGTCCAACACCATGGTGCATATTTGCGGATTTGATGGCACCATCAAGGCAGTCCTTGCCGCTTTCGAGCACGATGACTTCCGCACCCGCAAGACCAAACGCGAAGACGGCTCCTACGAAGTGAAGTTCGAGTCTTACGGCTAAACCGCCAACTCCAAGTACACCGGGACAACACAACAATTCTCACCAAGCCCCATGTTGTGGGCCTGACGAGGGAATAGAGTGGTAGCCATGATTCGCAATGTCGCCGCCGTAGTAGTTGGTTTAATCGTCGGCATGGCCGTCAACATGGCCTTGGTATACCTGAACGTGGCTCTATTCCCGATGCCGGAAGGAGTGACCTTTGAAGATACCGAGGGCTTGGCCACATACATGGCCACCTTGCCGCTGCAGGCCTTTCTGCTCATCATTTTGGCTCACTTGGGGCAGGCCTTCGTCGGTGGCTGGGTTGCGGCTCGCATCAGCACGGACCGACCGATGGCAGTGGCGCTGATCGTTGGCGGACTCTCCCTCGCAGGCGGAGTGGCGAATATGATGATGATGCCCCTCCCTTGGTGGATGTGGATGGAAATCCCGCTCTACCTGGTGGTTGCCTGGATTGCTGGAAACTTGGTATTGCAATGCCGAGCGAAAAAGGCAAGCACACCTTGAAGCGATAAGTGAATTGCCTCATCTTCTGAATCCACCCCTCCTTGCTCTTGTGGCGATGACTTCGCTTGCCTTTGGGCAAGATGAGAGACCTGCAGCGGYAAGAGCAGAACGACCCAATATTGTTTTCTTTCTGTCCGATGATCACCGCTGGGACCGGATGGGGTGCGCAGGACATCCGTTCTTGCAGACCCCGACAATGGACCAAATGGCAGCTGACGGCGTCCGTTTCGCCAATGCGTTTGTAACCACCTCAATTTGTGCGGCCAGCAGAGCATCAATCCTGACCGGAATGTACGAGCGCACTCATCGCTACACATTTGGRACCCCACCACTTTCAAGGAACCTCATTGACACCAGTTACCCGGTGCAACTACGCAAATCAGGGTACCGGACAGGTTTTATTGGCAAGCTAGGCGTGGGAGTCAACTCGGGAGAGCATCAGCGCATGTTCGATTACTTCCAGCCAATCTCCAGCAATCCATATCTGCAGAAACAGCCGGATGGAAGCCTGCGGCATGAATCGGAATTGTGTGGAGACCGAGCCATCGATTTCCTCAAGTCACACCAACAAGGTCAGCCTTTCTGCCTGTCCATCAGCTTTAATGCAGCCCACGCAAAAGATGACGACAAGCGACCAGGAACCGGACATTTCCCGTGGCCGAAATCAGTCGATGGTTTGTACGAAGATGTTGAAATTACCGAACCGCGCCTCTCTACTCCCGAAATCTATGCGGCGCACCCGGACTTTCTGAAAGAGTCATTGAATCGTGAGCGTTTTTTCTGGCGATGGGATACGGCAGAAAAGTACCGGACGAACATACGCGCTTATTATCGGATGATTTCCGGCATTGATGGCGTCATGAATCGAGTGTTAAGCGAGTTGAACAAGCTTGACCTTGCCGACAATACAATCATCATTTTCAGTGGTGACAACGGTTACTACGAAGGACAGCGCGGATTTGCCGGTAAATGGTCGCACTATGAAGAGAGCTTGCGAGTACCACTCATCATCCTTGACCCGCGCGCTCCACAG
>NVRO01000082.1 GCA_002400895.1 Planctomycetota bacterium | reverse complement strand
GCCTCCCGTCAGGGGTCGGTCCTCAACGGCCTGGAAAGCCTGAACGCGGATGAGCCGTCAACGGTGCTGATCCACGATGCCGCCCGGCCACTGGTCGATCCCGGCGTCATTTCGCGGGTGCTGGCGGCCCTGCAAACATCGCCCGGCGCCATCCCCGCCCTTGCCGTTGCCGATACCCTGAAGCGGAGCGATGGCCAATTCGTCGAGACCACCGTCGACCGCCAGGGGTTGTGGCGGGCGCAAACCCCGCAGGGGTTCCGTTTCGAGGATATCCTCTCCGCCCACCGCCAGGTCGGCGGCGAAGAGCTCGGCGGGGTGCACCTGGGCGAGGGAGGCCGAGGCGATGGGCGACTCATCGAACGCGTCGAAGACGTCCTCGAGAGCACAGTTCAGCTCGGCCTCGCGTCGGGCGCGAAGCTTGAGGAGGCCGGAAGTCTTAAGCTTGGGAAGTGGCACCGCCGGAGCAACCAGATTGAGCGCTTTCAAGCTCGATGGAAATCTGAACTACGGGTGGTCGGTACTGCTCCCGAACATTCCATTCCGCAATCTGGTGCCGCGCCGGCTTCCGGCGCCACTGGCGGCCGCAAATGGTTGGCTAATCCCACTGATAGTTTCAGGGGGACTCGGCCAGGCTCCGAGATTGGACATCAGCACTGTTAGCGACAACGGGGAACTGCAACAACAGCGCCTGAACTTGGTGGTTTCGACTCGCAGTAGGGAAATTTCGCTTTACCTGATTGACAGCATGCTGATTGTGCGCAATTCAGATACTCTGATGGTCTACGGGAAGCCATGATTATCGCCGCCGCATTGACCTTGTTACTGCAAAGCCCCTACACCTCGGTGCTTTCCGAGCAGGGTCGTCAAGCCGCTTCCCGCGGGCTTAGCTGGTTGGCCAAAGAACAGCTTGTTGACGGCTCATGGCCGGGAGACGTCGGCTATAAATTGCGCGATGACTATGAAATATGGAATCGAGATTCTTCCCACCTGGGGGTTACTGCGCTATGCGGGATGGCCTTCCTGGCCGGAGGTCATGTCCCGGGTCGTGGTCCCTACGGAAAAATAGTATCCAAGGCGATTGAATGGACCACCACCCAAGTTCGCGGAGATGGCTATCTGACAGCCAATGAAACTCGGCTTTATTCACACGCTTTCGCCACCTTGTTTCTGGCCGAAGTTTATGGCATGGACCAGGCGGATTCGGTGCGTCCGGTGCTGCAAAAGGCAGTCGATTTAATTGTCGCCAGCCAGAACCGCCAGGGCGGATGGCGTTACACCCCCCACTCCGCCGATGCTGACATGTCGGTGAGTGCCTGCCAGGTAATGGCTCTGCGTGCGGCCCGCAATGCCGGGATTCAGGTTCCGGCCAGTACCATTGACCGCGCCATTCGCTATGTGCGGGACAGTGCGGTGCGCTCCGCAACAATCCGACCACCCCGGCATTTCGGCGGTATCAACATCATCGATCCTCCCGGGTCCTTCCGTTACCAGCCGCAGACCACTTCACGAGCAAGTTGGGCACTCACCGCTGCCGGTGTCACTATTTTGAGTAACGCCGGAATCTATGCCGATGACGACATTGAATCAGGACTGACCTACCTTAGTGACGGGATGGAAGCCCACAGTGCTAAATGGGGTGCTCGTGGTAACGGCCACTATTTCTTCTGGTACGGCAACTATTACGCAGTCCAAGCCTTCCACATGGCTGGTGGCGAACGCTGGCGCACCTACTTCAAGCACATCGAACACACTTTGCTGTCGCTCCAGCTTCCCAACGGAACCTGGCGAAATAGAGTCGGCCCTGGTGATATTTACGCCACCGCCACCGCCTGTATTGTCTTGCAAATTCCCCGAGAGTACTTACCAATATTTGAGCGATGAGTGCCACCCCGGAAAATATTTCATCCGCCCTCCGACGCCTTGAAGCGCGCTTATTGAGCGTATTGTTCGCATTTGGAGTCGGCCGGCTGACGGCGCTTAGCTGTGGCTTGGTGGTTACCCTCTATCTGCTGGACCGGGCATTCGAACCCCCGCGCGAAGTACGCCTGATGTTGGCCGCAGCCGCCCTGTGTTGGTTGGTGTGGCGCTTGCGACAGTGGTTATGGAAACCGTTGCGAAGCCGTCCCGCCCGCCGCGATTTGGCTTCAATGTGGGAACGCAGTCATCCCCAACTGGGCGGACTGCTGAGTACCAGCGTCGAACTACCTGAAGACAGAGAAGGAATCTCCCCCGAGTTGCTGCAGGAGGTACAACGCCGCGCTGCTCAACTCGAGGTGGAACTCAAGCCTTCAACCGCCGCGCCCGGCGGCCGTGCGCTACGCAGTGCCCTGCTCGGATGCCTCTGTCTGCTCGGACTTTCGGGGGCCGCCTGGTGGCAACCACTGGAGGCTGAAATATTCTTCAAAAGACTACGGGGGCAAGATTTGTCGTGGCCACGCGAGACCACTCTGGTCCTGTTGCCCCCCGGAGTAGATGGAATGGTTAACAATACCAACCCGACCAACCAGGATTATTTATTGCATGGACTTGGTGATGACCATTGGGAACTGCAATTGGCCACCGGCACTCAAGTGGTGCTACGGGTGCGGGCTGATGGAGTCATTCCCGAACAACTAGTGGCCACYGTTTCCGGAGAAGCACGGCGGATGCGAAAACTCGGCGGCGGGGAGTTTGTACTGCGCCTGCCCCNGCTCAAAGAGGAGTTGGAAATTGAATTTCGTGGTGGTGACGACCAGAACGGAAGTCCATTCTTGCATCTGATTCCCGGTAATGCGCCAGCCATAAAGGATTGGCTTGTTGAAATCAGCCCACCTGCTTACACCGGYATTCTCAGCAGCTCCTCGCAGCAGCGCGAGTTCCGGGTAGCCGATAAGACCGCCTTCGCGGTCGGCTTCAAACTCGGCGCAGGCGGCAAGGTTGAACTTCAACGCCCGGATGGCAGTCAGAAAGTATTGGCAGCTGATACCGACGGCATATTTTCCTTCAAGCAAATGGCGAGCGGTTCCGGTGAATGCGTCATCAAGGTTACCGGACTGGATGGATTCGCCAATGCACGTGCTGCTGTTCTCAGTTGGCAAGCGCAACGCGACCACAATCCCGAGCCTGGTTTTGCTTTTCCTAATACTGCGTGGACCACGGTGCCTGGTGGCACCATTCCACTGTTGCTGACCGCCAGCGACGATTTTGGATTGGTCGARCTGCGGCTTGACACTTTTGTCCCGGAGCAACCCGGGCTGCTGACATTCGAAAGTGGAAGCAAGCAATGGCAGGGCTTCCTGCGGATAAGCGTGCCGATGCCGACAGCCGCCGACAATGCCGAAGAAGCGGTGCGTACACGATTCCTGTTATCTGCCCTTGACGCGGCACCTCCGGCCGGACAAATGCAACAAAGCCGCTCTCCATGGATTGAAGTGGTACCGCCATTGACCCTGGAAGAACGCCATCTGGACCGCATCATTCGGGTGCGCGAAAAGATTGAAGGAGTTCTGTCGCTGGCGGATGAAATCTCTTCCCGGCGCAACCAACCCGGTGCCGGTCGCCGCATGTTGCGGCGGATGGAACGAATCGGCTTCGAACTGGAATCAGTATTGCTGGAACGCTTGTACGCACAACTTGATCCAGCCAGCGAGCAAGCAACTGCGCTACTTGACAATCTCCTGTCATCCTCAGCTCCTCGCACCGGCGATGTCTCTGCCACCCTGGCGGAAACCACTCCACCTGGTCGCTCCGGAATGATGTTCAACCTGGCCAGTGCCGCCATCGCCATTGCCAGGGGGCCGGCCAACAAGACCGCCGAGTTATTGGCCACTGGCGAAGATGCGACTGCAGCCGCCGCCGAAACCGCGGTACAGCTACGGCAAATGCTCAACGTCCTGCTCGAGTGGGAGGATTTTCAGTCTGCCATTAATATGCTTCGAGACCTGCTGGAGCGGCAACGTAGCCTCCACCTGCGTACCCAGGAAGCTTCAGGTGACTAGATAATGTTGATGCTGCTGAGCCTTTTACACGCGTCCCTGATGCTGGCGACTCCGCTGCCAGTTAGTACTCATCCTCTCAGCTGGGTGCAGAAGCCTGATTCCGCGATCGAGCGGCTGGCAGAAGACCAGGCCAAACTGGCTCCGCAATTGCGCCGACTTGAAAGTTTGTTCAAAATTCTCGAACAACGAGCACTGGAAGATGGTGAAGGCAAACGCGCCGAGTTGTTGGCTAAGGCTCGAAAGCAATTGTTAGCGGCACCGGGCAATGACCGCGGCTTGGCTGAACAAATTGAACGCATCGCTTCCGACTTGTCCGAGCAACGTACCGGTCCGGCACTTGAAGCGCAGCATGAACTTTTGGTGCTGCTGGAAAACATGCTGAACGAATTGCTGCAACGAGAAATGGAGCAGCGTCAGGCATCGGCCCTGGAGGATGCCCTCAATCAGGCCGCCGAGTTGAGCCAAGCAGCACAACGTCAACGCGAACTGCTGGCCATGACCGCCGAATTATTGGCCAAGATCGGCGACCTCAGCGCCGAGGAAGTTGCTGAACTGGCCGCCGAGCAGGCCGAACTGGCAGAAGACATCCAGGCTCTCGCGGACGACACTACGTCACCGTCAACTCAGCAACAAGCACTGGAGCTGGCTGCCGATGCTGCCGAACAGGCCCAAAGTAAGCTGGAACAGGCGGAGCAGAAAGCCCGACAAGCAGCGCAGGCGGATGCTCAGCAAAGTACCCAGGAGGCCACTGAGGAGCAACTCAGCCAGGCTCAGGAACAACAACAGCAAGCAGCGGAACAACTTGAACAAGCCGCACAGCAAGCTCAAGCTGAAGCCGATCGGATGGAACGGCAGCGCCACCAGGAGAAGTTGTTGAACTTGATGCGCGAAGCCGAAGCTCTGCTGGAGCGTCATTTGATCGTGCGTGATGAAATGTCCGACTTCAATGCCAGCAACGGTAACCAGCGGGTCGCCCGTTCAAGCCGAGTGCAACTGCGGGAGATGAGCAAGGCCGAAGCTGCCCTTTCCCGCGATTCCCAGGTCGTTCTCGACGAAGTCGACACCGGTGGAGCCGACACCGTTCCATATTTGATGCGCAGCATTGTTGCCGAGCACAAGCGCTTATCCGAACATCTGGGACCACCCTCCTATCGTTGTCGTGAATCCCAACTTGCCCTTGCCGATAACATTACCGCCGAATGGATTGAAATCATCGAAGCTATTCGCATTGAAGCGGAGCGCGAACGCGAGAAACTGGAAAGTCAATTCGGAGGTAGTGGTCAATCGGGTACTCCACCCCTGGTTCACCTGAGTGAAGAGCTGCAACTTCTCAAGCGCCTGCAGGAGAATTTGACCGGCAGAATCCACGCCTTCACCGCTCGGCGTGAAATTTTATCCGCCGCTGGAATTGAACTTGATGAGGACGACATCGATGAACTTGACCGCTTGTTGCAAAAACAGGAAGAGTTGCGGCAAGTCTACGAGGCTATATTGGCGCGTCTGGAA
>NVRO01000081.1 GCA_002400895.1 Planctomycetota bacterium | reverse complement strand
GACGCCCGTTTTCGGGTGTGCTGTCCAACGGGCGGGACGCCCGTTCTACATCGAACAGCCGCCGCAATCGTTCGGCGACAGCTTCGATGCTTTGGACGCGGTTGTGGAGAAAGTAGACCTGGCCGCCGCGGTCGAGTTCGCGTTGGATTGCTTTGCGGATCAGGCGTTCATCGTAACCGGCGATGATGGTCTCGACGGGCAACCGGTCCTGGGGCGGCGTTTGGATGGTGCGTGCAGGCCAGACCCAAAAGGCCGGGTTTTTCGAGTAAGCACCAACCCACGGACATGCTTGGCATTGGTATGATTCCGGGTTGTAATCATCCCTGAACCATGTTTGTGTGGTCAATTCCATCCCAAAATTCCAATGACACGAGGCTACATTGTCCCTATCGGCGGCGCGGAGAAAAAAATCCGTAATCGCGCCATATTACGACGCTTTTTGGCAGTGAGCGGTGGCGACCAGGCGCGTATTGCAGTTATTCCGACCGCTTCCAAACTTGCTGAAACCGGGCAACTCTACGTCGACTTATTTGAGGATTTGGGGGCGCACCAGGTGGATTCCCTGCCCTTCCAGGAGCGCAGTGATTGCACCCGCAGGGACTGGTTGAAGATCCTCGAACAAGCGAGCGGGGTTTTCATTACTGGCGGCAACCAATTGCGGCTTTCCACCACCATTGGCGGAACCACAGTTTCCGAACTGCTGAGGATACGCAATAACCAGGACGGCTTGACCGTGGGGGGGACCTCAGCGGGGGCCTCAATCCTTTCGGAACACATGATTGCCTATGGCAAGGAAGGTCCGACCCCGCGTGCGGACATGGTTTCCCTGGTGCCGGGATTCGGCCTTACTCATGAAATCATTGTGGACCAGCACTTCCGCAAACGCGATCGCCTCGGTCGTCTGCTGGCGGCCCTGGCCTTTAATCCCCGTCCAATCGGGATTGGTCTTGACGAAAACACTGCCGCCTTCATTTCTCCGACTGACCTGATTGAAGTGCTGGGCACCGGTGCCATTACCATTGTTGATCCATCCGGCATGGAGTTTTCGTCCATGGATTCTGCGCACAAAAATGCTCCGGTCAGCGTTTTAGGAATCCAACTGCATGTTCTCACCGAAGGGTGTACCTATGACATTCCCACTCGTAAGGCCGCCCATGGCCCGGTAATGATTTAACTCCATGATTTGACATGAAGATTCTCAATCGCAACGTATACATAGGCCCCAACCTCTACGCTCATTTCCCGGTAATCCGTTTGACTTTGGACCTTGGTGATTTGGAGGAATGGCCTTCGGTTCTTCTGGGTGATGAGTTTGTCGATTCCCTTCTGGAAAAACTGCCGGGTTTGCAAAAGCATGGATGTTCCTTCCGCGAGGAGGGTGGTTTTGTCCGTCGCCTGCGGGAAGACGAGGGGACCTGGTTGGGCCACATATTCGAACATGTTGCCATTGAACTGCAACAACTTGCGGGCATATCAGTGACTTTTGGAAAGACCCGCAGCACCGGAGAATACGGGCAATACAACGTGGTTTTTCAATATGAGAAGGAAGAGGTAGGACTCGAAGCGGCCAATCTCGGGTTGCGATTGTTGCACAACATCCTTCCGGACAAGGCGCCAGCCGAAAAGTTTCGCGATGAGGAGTTTGATTGGCAGGAAGAACGCGACCAATTCATCAGGTTTGCCCAGCGGCGCGCATTCGGACCCTCGACTGCTTCATTGGTCAAGGCTGCCGAGGACCGCGACATCCCGTGGATGCGTCTGAACTCCTCCAGTTTGGTGCAGTTGGGGCATGCTTGCCATGGCAAGAAAATTCAGGCGACGATTACCTCGGAAACCAAACACATCGGGGTAGAGATTGCCTCCGACAAGGAGGAAACCAACAAGATGTTGGGGGACTTGGGGTTGCCCGTTGCCAAACAGCGCCTGGTCTACACCGAACGAGAGGCCTTGCGTGCCGCCAATAAACTCGGCCTGCCGGTGGTAATCAAACCGCTCAATGCAAACCACGGTCGCGGTGTCTCGATTAATCTGATGGATGACGAATCCATCAAATTGGCTTTTGAAAATGCAAAGATTCACAGCCGTGCGGTGATTGTGGAGAGTTTTATTTCCGGCTTCGATCATCGCTTGTTGGTGGTGGATGGCAAGTTGGTCGCGGCGAGCAAACGGGTGCCCGGCCATGTCATCGGCGATGGAAAAAAGAGCATTGAGGAACTGGTTGAAATAACCAACCAGGACCCGCGTCGCGGTATTGGTCACGAAAAAGTTCTGACCAGACTGGAGTTGGATTATCAGGCTAATCGTCTGCTGAAGTTGAAGGGCATGACTGCTGCCTCAGTGCCGGCAGAGGGGGAGGTCGTGTACCTGCGTAGTACCGGCAACTTGTCAACCGGGGGGACTGCGGTCGACGTTACCGACACCATGCACCCGGACAACCGTGATATGGCGGAGCGGGCGGCCCGCGCAATCGGCCTGGATGTTTGCGGCGTCGACTTTCTTACCGACGACATCAGCATTTCTTACAAAATTGGCGGAGGCGGAATCTGTGAAGTCAATGCTGCCCCGGGGTTCCGCATGCACGTTGCGCCCAGTGAAGGGACGCCGCGCGATGTGGCCGGTCCGGTAATGGACATGCTGTTCCCGAAGGGGTCGTCGGCGCGTATCCCGATTGCCAGTATCACCGGCACCAATGGCAAGACCACCACCGCGCGGATGGTGGCACATATTTTCAAGATGACCGGGCGAGTGACCGGTCTGACTTCCACTGATGGAGTTTATATCGATGGCCATCTGACCGTAAATGGTGACATGACCGGTCCGACCTCGGCACGCATGGTTCTWCGCGATCCCAAAGTTGAAGTTGCCATTTTTGAAACTGCRCGGGGAGGATTGTTGCGTAGTGGCCTGGGCTATCGCCGCAGCGATGTCGGCGCGGTATTGAACGTTGCWKCCGATCATCTTGGCTTGCGYGGAWTTGACACGGTCGAAGACCTTGCCAAAGTCAAGCGGATAGTGGTTGAGGTGGCAAAAGATACGGCGGTACTGAATGCCGACGACCGCTTGTGCCTGGAAATGGCTGACCGCACCAACGCWGAAAATTTGTGCTACGTGACGATGAATTCAAATCACTCGTTGGTTCGTCAGCACATTCAAGCCAACGGGCGTGCGGTAGTGTTGGAGAAGGGCATGGGGGGACACATGATTACGGTCTATGACCATGGTCAGCACATTCCTCTGGTTTGGTCTCAYCTGATTCCTGCAACGCTTGAAGGTCGCGCCATCCACAACGTTCAAAACGCCATGTTTGCTGCCGGCATCACCTTCAGCATGGGGGTGAGCCTTGAAGACATTCGCCATGGGCTGCGCACCTTCGACACTTCCTTTTTCCAGGCCCCCGGGCGAATGAACATCTGTGACGATCATCCCTTCAAGGTGGTCATGGACTATGCTCATAACCCGGCAGCCATTCAGGCGATGGTTGGGTTGAGTGGGAGGCTGGATACCAATGGCAAGAAAATTGTGGTACTGGCTGCACCAGGGGATCGCCGCGACTGTGATATTCGCGAGATTGCAGCTCTCTGTGCGGGCAAATTTGATTATTACATTTGTCGCCGAGACGACAACCTGCGTGGCAGGGAATCCGATGAGGTTCCGCTGATGCTGCGAGCTAGTTTGGTTGAACACGGGGTAAATACAGCTGACATCGAGTTGATTCCCGAAGAGAAAAGTGCGGTGGAAGCCGCACTGGGAAAAGCAGAAAAGGACGATTTGGTGCTGATTTTTGTCGACGCCATTTCCCGCACCTGGCGGCAAATCCAGGAGTTCAAGTCGGAGGCTGAAGGGGCCGAATCCGCAACCCCCGTAGTTGCTGTTGCCAATGATGTGGAATCCTTCAGTGTGCTTGATGACGGTATGTTCGGTTCTGCGGATTTCTCCTCCGATGTCGAGTTGATTAGAGACTCGCGCGGAGTTCGCGTGGCTGTTGCTGAAGAAACCGACTAGTTGCCGTGAGCAGATTCGAACTCCGGGACTCCCGCCGTCTGACTGGTCCGAATGTAATCTGGAACCGGCCTGGTCCGGTCATTGACGTTGCGCTTGATGAGCAGGATCGCGAGCTTGCGGAGGAAAGCTGGCAGAGTCAGGTTCGCCTCCTGATGGCGGCGGTCGGCTGGGAAGATCAACTCACCGCCAGTCGCCATTTCCCCGGTGGTATCAGTCTGGCATTCAGTGCGCCGATGGATGTGCTTTATGCGGCTTGCGAGCTGAATGAGTTGGCGTGGGAGGCCGCCGTTGCCCTGATTGATGGCCATGAGCTGGAGGGTCTCGACGACAAATTGGAGGCAATCAAAGCGGAGATTCGACGGGAGCGTAACCCGCCCTTGTTGCGGTTGCAACGTGCTGCGAATCGTCACCAGAAGTTGTTTCTGACTTGTGACGAAGCGGTTTCAATCGGCGCGGGACGGTGGTCAAAAACTTGGCCGGTCAATCGCCTGCCGGAGCCCGGCGACGTTGATTGGGACAAGATTGCAAGCATTCCTACGGCGATGGTGACCGGAACCAATGGGAAAACCACCACCGTGCGTTTGCTGCGAGCAATGGTCAATGCTCAGGGCAAGGTTCCAGGGATGTCATCTACTGACTGGCTACGGGTAGGCGAGCAGATTTTGGACCGTGGCGACTGGTCGGGACCGGGCGGGGCAAGGTCCATTATGCGCAATGAGAATGTTGATGTCGCGCTGTTGGAAACGGCGCGCGGAGGGATGTTGCGCCGTGGCTTGGGCTTGGGGGAAAACGCTGCGGATGTGGCCCTGATTACCAACATTGCCCCCGATCACCTCGGAGAATGGGGGATACAGGATTTGTCCATGCTGGCTGAAACCAAGTTTGTTGTTTGCCATGCAGCCAGGTCGGTGGTACTCAATGCTGATGATGAAATGTCGGTGCAGGGAGCTGCAAAGCTGGAAAAGGACATCACCTGGTTTTCCCTGGACAGTAACAACGATATTGTCAAACAACACCTTGCAAGTGGTGGCCAAGCTGCGCTTTTGGTGGACGATGATATTTGCTGGTGTTGCGCAGGCGAGACCAGTGTATTGCTTGATATTCATGAAATACCAATCGCTCTGGATGGTGCTGCGCGCCACAATATTGCCAATGCCCTGGCGGCGGTAGCAGTCGCGAAGCATTTGTCACTTTCCGACGATTCAATTCTTGCGGCATTGCGGGGCTTTCAAAGCAGTGTTCATGACAACCCCGGTCGGATGAATCGGTTTGAGCTGAACGGCGTTCAAGTGATAGTTGACTTCGCTCATAATCCACATGGATTGGCGGCTTTATTGGCAATGACTGCAGCAATGCCGTCCACGCGGCGCCTGGTCACCATCGGTCATGCCGGCGACCGTAACGACGAGGCGATTAAAGAAGTTGCTGTGACTGCGGCCGCTTCCGGGGTCGACCACGTCATCATCAGCTGCACACACAAAAAAAACACTGAAATCCACGGAAATGCACTAAAAC
>NVRO01000080.1 GCA_002400895.1 Planctomycetota bacterium | reverse complement strand
TCGCTGGAGAGTGTGTCCCCCGAACCATCGAAGGTGACCTGGCGGCCATCGGTCGAGACCAGCGACAGGTCAGGAGAGCAGGAGGAGGAGCCGACGAGACTCCAGGAGACCGGAATCCCTTCGCCAGGAAGCAGTTGGACCGGTTGGTGCGGCGGCAGCACGTCGAATCCCGGGCTTCCGCCGCCGCTGAAGTTGACCACGAGTTGCTGATCGTTCATCGAGACGACCTCAGCGGTCCACGACACCTTGCGCCCACGGTGGTCGGTGATCGGTCTGCCCTCGGCCCCGAACTTGTCTCCCTCCTGGAAAAGGTCGCCCTCCACGCCTTGGTCGGCGCCATTCAGCAACCCGTCATCGCCATCCGCCTCCAACACGTAGAGCCACGGCATCTGCGGGTCGGTGTTCACGAGATTCTGGTCGATGGCACCCACGGACTCGTCCTGTATCGTCACCAGCAATCCTGCTCCGGGAAGTTTGGAGTCGAATCCGCTGTCAGCTCGATAACTCATCAGCACCCGCTCATCAGGGCCGAGCGCTATCTCGAGACCGGTGCCGCGGTTCGAGAGGGGTCTGAGGATGTAGGACTGTGAGTATGTGCCCATGACGACCTCGGTGATCCGGTCGGCGCCGATGAGGTCCAGTGAGGCCAGTGAAGGCAGTGCGGGAGTGCGCCCATTCCCGTTCCAGTTCCCGCTCGCCATGATGTCCCAGTCACCTACCCCATTCCAGTCTTCACCGGTTCCCAGACCGTGAACGTCGTAGAGGTCGATGCTACCCATCTGGTGCAGCATCTCGTGCATGATGGTTCCCAAGCCTGAGTCGAACGAGGCGATGGTGTAGTGGTCGAAGCGCATGTCACCCACGACCACCGGTACGGGCAGAGCCCCGAAATGACTCCAGATCGTGCCACTACCTCCAGAATCCTCCTGTGCGTTGGCCGTGTGCAGCAGCAGCACCCGGTCGATCCAGTTGTCGCCATTGAGGTCATACGGTGAGAGGTCCACCCCTCCCAACGAATTCCTCAGGACATCAGCCGCCAGGCCAGCCGGCCCGTCCGATCCTGTCTCCCCTATGTCCCGTTCACCATCGGCGTCTGCACCCCAGTGCTGCACGTTCTTGGAGGCGTGATAGACATCCGGCAGCACGTCGACGGTGAGGCTGGACTGCTCCCCGCTGAGCTGCCAGATGTAGTCATCTCCACCGCTGGCACCGGTGAGGATCGTGTTGGCGCGCTCGATGTTGCGCGTCGGACTCACCGGAGCGGTTGGGAAATCGATCACGATCACCAACCAGCGTTCGTTGGGCTGCAACTGCACGAGCTCTGCATCGTCGACGACGACGCCGATATGTTCCTCGAGCACATCCCACACCGGTCCGAGACGGGTCGGGTCCTGCGCGGTCCACCACCCACCTAGGAGGATGAGCAGTGCCAKCGGCACTGCGTAGCGCGCTCGCATGGGAAACCCRTTCCGCGGGTCCGYCTTGAATGATAGCCCGAGYCGGGCGGCTACTCAGCGAGTMTGACAGCGAAGTCCAAHCCTTCGGGRRCGAAACCCKKKCCAGCGAGCAGTACCTCGTTCTGGGMGAGTTKSTCACCCCATGSAAGAGCMCCGGWAGCGGGTGCGAACACGAGTGTRGGSGAGATGSCGSCTGAATCGAYGTCGGAGAGRGCCGCCAACTGCGCCCGACGCATGGCGGCRGGCGACCAKGCRYGSCGYGCGCGRGMGAGGTCCACACGGTCTGCGAACTCAGCKRCMTCCGCAKYSATCCCRKMMCCYRTMCGYGGTCCTGACAGGCGATCGAGCCCGGTCAGGTTGACRCCGCGGTTGTCGAGCGCKCGCTTCAASCGGTAGGGGAGSGGGGTGCCATCRCAKCCGGTGATGCAGATGTCCGTCCAYCCTTCGCGTACGGCTCGCTCSATYACCGWCTCCTGCTGTGCGAACGARAGGCAGAGCGCTGYTGTCGGCAGCAGMCCGACGGTCKCSGGARTKCGCTCGGCCTGWGGTTGGGGACATGCGCCGGCGCAGCCGCARCARACGAGTCCCACCCGATGGACTCCRCCCTCRGCATCGAGCACCGAGGTCGGTGGCCKCCCGCGKCCGCTCGMCGGCACGGGCAGCCGGCCGGCYGACCATTCGSTGGTGCACACGAGCAGCAGCGCGGTGGGCAGGAACAGCCCRGAGAACRCSTCGGGAGTGRCCACCCACAGCAGCACCACKGAGACGAAGTGGATGCGGATGCGCATGATGTCCAGCGGGTCGTCCCCGACCAGTCCGAGCATGCGGGCGAGGGCGAGCGCCAGCACAGCGAGCGCGACGAGCAGCAGGAGCCAGCTCATCGCCAGGGCCATCTGGAACAGGGCGACCACGTCGTAGTGCAGACCAACGCCCTCGATCGTCACGGCAATCTCTGCGGCGGAGATCATCCGCGGGAACATCCAACCCCAGATGAACAGGATGAGGAAGAGGGTGAGCACGCCTCCGACCGCGATGTAGGTCGCCAGCCAGGTGCGCTCCGACGGCAGCAGACCGGGGTAGGCGAATCTCCACGCCTGCCAGCCGAGCACAGGCAGTGACGAGAGCAGGGCGAGCAGACCGACCGCCGTCCAGCGGGTTTCGAGCCAGTCATACGGACTGTAGAGGGTGAGCGTCGTGGCTCCCTCGGCGAGCGGGAGCGTAGCCAGCCAGGCCGCCAGCAGGTCATCCACGACCGTCGCCCACAGCACCGCCATCAGCACGACGTAGATCAGGGCGAAGCGCAGCCGACCGACCGCTTCGTCGGCGTGCGCAGCAAGTGGAAGGGCGCGGTCGCGCGGCGCGAGCGTTTGCTCCACGACCTTCCCCACTCTCAATCGTCTCATGGCTTTGGCGCCGAGCCATTCTCGGCCTTACCGCCAGAACACGGAGTCACTCAGGCGATCTCGGGCTCGGTCGGCTGCTGTTGTGTCGCTCTGGCAGTGCGGTAGACCCCGTAAGCGGCCCAGAAGCCGACGAAGATGGCTGGCCCGGTCATGTATGCGGGCTCATCGTTGGACATCCAATAAAGGCCCAGCAGGAAGAACAAGGCAGCGGTCAGCCCTCGCCTGAGTCCTTGGGGATAGGCGAGCTCCTTCGGAAGCCACGGCGGCCCATCTCCGCGCTTGCGCTCCAGGATCTCCCGCTGGAACACCGCCCCGATGATCAGCGCCAACAGTGACGTGAAATAGAGCGTGTTCCCGGTTGAGAAGACACCGTCGGCAAGTTCCGCCTGCCGCTCTCGCTCCAACTGTTCGGGGTCCTCCTCACTCACGAACAGGCTGTCGTAGTCCCCCACGCTGATCACCCGGGTGGACAGGCCCACCTCCGACTGGGCATCGGTCGCTCCGGGTTCGTTCACGACGAACGAGAGCAGGTTCCAGTGGTCACTGTCGTCATTCGCCCCACCGCCATCGACTGAGTTGCCCGCCAACCAGAAGGTCACGGCCCCCTCATCTGCTGCCGGTGCCGTCCAAGTGAACGTCCATTCCGCCGGGCTTGCCGGACTGGAGTGTGAGATGTTGGCGCTGGTGCTGGTGGCGCTGGTCGGCTCACCGCTTCCGACTGCCGGACGGATGTCGAGGTCGTCGGCCCAGGAGAAAGTGCCGACGCCGCCCGAGGAGAGCAGGAAGCCGCCGTCCGTGTTCGAGGAATGCTGGACCTTGATGGTGAAATCGTAGGCGGTGCCGTTATCGTAGGAGTGAGGAACTCCCGAGATCGAGACGACCACCTCGGTCGAGGGTATGCCAGCCGTCGGTGCGCCGGCGCCGTGGCAGGTGCATCCGTATCCAACTGTGGCATCTCCTCCGGCGTTCGATTCCGGTGGGCCGCCTGAAGAGGCGAGTGCACCCCCTCCGAGCATCAGCAGCAGTGCGAGCGCGACAGCAGCGTGACCGAGGGAGAAACGCATGGCACCACCTCTGGAGAATTCGACCTACGGTCGACTCATAACGATTGTCGGAGTGACTCCTGCCCCGCTGTAAAGAACGTCAGAGATCCTTGATGGCGGCGTTCAACTCGACCATCATCTTCTTGCCGTCTCCGAACAGCATCATCGTGCTGTCCTCGTAGAACAACGGGTTGTCCACGCCGGCGTAACCGACGCTCAGGCTGCGCTTGATGAACACCACGACCCGTGCCTTGTCGGCATCGATGATCGGCATGCCTCCGAGCGGTCCTTCGCCGCTGCGCGCCACCGGGTTCACGGTGTCGTTGGCGCCCACCACCAGCACGACATCGCACTCGGACATCTCCGAGTTGATGTCGTCCATCTCGATGAGTTGCTCATACGGCACGTTGGCCTCCGCCAGCAGGACGTTCATGTGGCCCGGCATACGACCTGCGACCGGATGAATACCGTACTTCACCTCGACATCCATCGCCTCGAGCAGGTCTGCGAACTCCTTCACCGCGTGCTGCGCCTGGCTGACCGCCATCCCGTATCCGGGCACGATGATGCACTTGGCGATGCCATCGCAGACCATCGCGACCTCCACGGCGTCGCTGCCGATCTTGGTGCGCGTGCCCTTCTCCCGGCCCCCGCCGCCGAACGACTTGAACARCACAGCCGGCARGGTGCGGTTCATCGCCTTGCACATGACGAARGTGAGCACGAGRCCGGCGGCGCCGACCATCGAGCCGGCGATGATGAGCACGTTGTTKCCGATGACGAAKCCGGTGAAGGCGGCKGCGATYCCSGAGAGCGAGTTGAGCAGYGACACCACCACTGGCATGTCGGCGCCGCCGATGGGSATCACGAACAGGAAYCCGAGCAGGCAGGAGACGGCGACGAGGSCGTAGATCCAGTCYGTGTTGTTCGGCTCCTGKATGGTGAGCMCGACCAGTGCCAAGGCGCCGATGAGGAGCAGTGCCTTGACGAAGTTGAGCCACGGTGGKCCCCAKGTGGGGAAGTTGACCCACTTGCGCCGACCGCGGTCGTCCTTCTTGGTGAGCGGGATGTAGAACCCGCCCTTGAGTTTCATCATCGCCACCAGGCTTCCGGTCAGCGTGATCCAGCCCACGAGCGCCGTCATTCCGAGGGCCACCCATGTCCCGTAGAGCCCGATCCCCGCTTCCGGGATGTCCCCGACCTGCAGACGCCCCAGGACTTCTGAAAGGCCCACCAGTGCCGATGCGCCTCCGCCGAATCCGTTGAACAGCGCCACCATCTCCGGCATTCCTGTCATCTGCACCTTGGTCGCCATGATGGCGCCGATGACCGCACCGAGCGCGAGGCCGCCGACGACAAGTTCCCACCCGATGATGCCTGGAGATTCGGTCTCCATGCGCACGAGCGTGACGGTCACGGCCAGCATCATGCCGTAGGCGCCGAGGCGGTTGCCGCTGGGCGCCGTCTTCGGGCTGGACAGACGCTTGATGCCGAAGATGAACAGCGCTGCGGACAACAGGTATCCGATGTCCCAGACCACGGGGTCGACCATCTCAGTCACCTCCCTTCTTCCGCCGGCGTTTGCCGGCGATCATCTCGAGCATGCGATTGGTGACCATGAAGCCGCCAACGCAGTTGATGGTCGCCATCACCAACGCGAGGAAGGCGAGCGTGGCGGCGG
>NVRO01000079.1 GCA_002400895.1 Planctomycetota bacterium | reverse complement strand
GAGCGGAGCAATCGCGGCAAAGTGTTTGGCGATGTCGAAGGCCAGTTTTTTTGCCGGCCCCTTACTGTTGTTGATGGTTACGGCAACAGCCAACTGGTGTCGCGGCACCAGCACCAGCATGGTGGTGCCACCAACCGAACCACCGGAATGCCCTCGCCATTGACCGATGTCCTCGCGCTTTCCGCTGCGCCAGCCGATACCGTAGTTGGTGCTGTTGCCGTCGCTGGTTTTTTGCGCTGCAAACAGCGTCTGTAAGGCGGCAGCACTTAGATAACCGGGTTCAAGATGCTGCAGCGCAAAGCGCACCAGGTCCGATGGCGTCGACAAAAATCCACCACCGGCCCATTTGTAGCTGTTGTCCACGGTCTGCGCCTCCACGAACTTTTTACTGCTGCCGTGGTAATAGGAAGTACGTGCTTCTTCTTGTTGCCCCGGTAATTCCGCGAGGGTGTGGTCGAGCTCGAGCGGTTGCAACACTTCGGTGGTCATGACCTCCAGAAAATCCTTGCCCGAAGCGGTCTCCATGACTTTTGAAACCACGGTCCAACCATAAGTCGAATAGCTGTAGCTGGTGCCCGGCTCAAACAACAGCGGGTCATCCTGGAAAATGGTCAGGCTTTGGTCAATCGAATCGAAAGGTCGATTGGAATAGAACTCCAAATCATGGTAATGGCGAATCCCGGCCAGGTGGCCGGCCACCTGGCGGGTGGAAAAGCTCCACTTCTTCTCCGGGAACTGCTCGACGTATTTCTGAATTGGTGCATCCAGATCCACCTTGCCCTGATCCCACAAACGCATCAGGCCCGAGGCAGCCAGGGTTTTGGAAACACTGCCGACGCGAAACAAGGTCTGCTCATCCACCAGTTGTCTGGCATCGATGTCCGAAAACCCGAAGCCCGCCGCCCAGGTCAGGCTCTCGCCATAACCGACTGCGACACTGATTCCGGGGCCGGCACCTTGTTCGAGGGCAAGTTCAACTCTTTTGGCGGACAGCGAAATCGCCTCCTCCCATTGCAGTGGAGGGTCCACTGCTTGAGTGAACACGATTGACAAAATAATCCACGCCGCCATTATTTCTTTTCGGGTTTGTCGGCCTGCTGGTCTTGCTGTTCAAGCGGCGGCCCCACGGTCAGGTCCGAACAATCCCCAAGTGGTCGGGGGTAGCCGCAGGCCGGGCAGGGGTCGGCATGGCAGGCACTACCCGAGGGACGAGGTAGTGGATGCGAACAAAGCATGCAAGGGTCCTGTTCCGCCATCTTCATATGCTATATTCCAAGCCATGAATCTTCACGAAAAATCATGTAAGCCATGTCGAGGTGGGGTACCGACGCTTTCCGCAGAAGAAATTGAACCGCTATTCTCACAGCTTGATGGTTGGCGCATATCTGGTGGACACCATCTGGAAAAGGAATGGTCTTTTGAGGATTTTGCCCAGGCACTGGCCTTTGTCAACGGTGCCGGATTGATTTGCGAGGAGCAAGGTCATCACGCCGATTTCGAACTGGGTTGGGGCCGGGCATCTGCCCGCATCTGGACCCATAAAATAGATGGATTGACCGAATCCGATTTTGTTCTCGCCGCCAAACTCGATCGGATTAGGTGAAACACCTGGCCGAGCTTTATACTGTGTTGCTTGCCAGGGCATCATTTGCAAATCCCTGGGACAAATCCTAACCGGAGTAAATCATGGATGAACTAAGCCCTTGGATGGAGTTAATCTTTCGCTGGACACACGTGGTTGCCGGCGTGTTGTGGATCGGMTTGCTGTACTTTTTCAACTGGGTCAATACTCAGGTCGCGCCCAAGCTGAGCGCTGAGGCCAAAAAAGAAGTACTACCTTTAGTCATACCGCGCACGCTCTACTTCTTCCGTTGGGGTGCCGCCTTTACCTGGATTACCGGTATTTTGCTGCTCGGTCTGGTCTATCACATGAATCCAGGTCAGTGGGGTCAGGGTGAAAACGAAGTCGCCAACGCCAATTGGTATGGCCTCGGCATGATGTTCGTGAGCCTGTTGATCTATGACATCATGTGGAAGAAGATGTCCGGCAATGCCGCGGTCGGTCTCAGCTTGGTGTTGGTGGGAGTTTTGTGCTACACCTTTTCAGAGTGCCTCAACTACCCCGCTCATACCATGATGATTCACCTTGGCGCCACTTTCGGCACCATGATGGCCTTCAACGTCTGGTTCCGCATCTGGCCGGCACAGCGCAAAATTATTACTGCGATTGCTGCAGGTGAAGCGCCTGACGGTGYCCTTGCCGGTCTTGCCGGTTTGCGCTCCAAGCACAACACCTACATGTCGGTGCCGCTGATTTACACCATGTTGGCTACTCACAACACCCCGATGTGGGAGCATGGCTGGATTGGCATGGTCGTGGTGGTGGTGATTGGTTGGCTGGTCACCAGTTTTATCTACAAGCTCTCCGCGGGCGACAAGCCCGGCGCTTACTAATCCCCTTGGGGTGGCGGGGCGAAGCTGGTGCGCAAATGCGCCAGCACGTCCCGCGGTTCCTGTTTACCCAATACGCCACGCCAAGCGGGCATACTGCCGATATCGCCGACCTTGCCGGCAATGATGATTTTGATTAATTCATTGTCCGGTCGGCTTAAGGGGCCGTCTGCCAGGGTGTAATCGGCAGCCAGCCGTACTCCGCTGGCGGTTTTACCGGTGCCATCTGCCTGATGGCAAGCTGCACAGTAGGCGTTGTATATTTTCTTGCCGGCCACGGGGTCACCGGGCTTGATCGGCTCGTCTTTGGAGCATGCGGCAAGGCCGGCGATTAGAGCCGTGATGGCGATGGTAAGAAGGGACGCTTTCACCACCTAGATTGTAATCTCGTGGACAAAAAAGAGCGCCCCCAGCATTTTTGCTGAGGGCGCTCGGGACAGTCAAAGCTGGTTACAGAAGGCGCTGATTCGGAAGTCTGCCTGGAAATAATAGTTCCATGGATGCTGAGCTATGATGGTCGCAATCTTGACATGCTTAAAAACGCCAACATCATCAGTCTGAGTATCCTGAGTGTCATTTTGAGCGGGTTGGTTCTCGCTCGGATTTCTGAACCTAATTCCATCAAGGCGCAGAGGGGAGCAGACCCGGTTGAAGTTATGGTCGGACGCCTCTCTTTGGATGCTTACAAAGTCACGCTCAAGGGCTTGACCCGGTTCGGCGACCGGCGCCAGGGGACTGACCGTAATCGAGCGGCGCTTGATTGGATCGAAGACCAATTGAAGAGTTATGGCTACACCAATACCGAACGACTTGAATATCAATACCCACCCGTAGAGGCGCAAACACGTCGTCGCCAACCAAGATCCCGCGACATGGCGGTTGGTGGTGGCCGTAAGCGTGGATTACTTGGCCCGACCGGAGTCAATCGCGACCCCCTTGGTCAAACCGATCTGCGGCTTCGCGAGTTGAACTCTCAGCCGTCAACGCCCGGGAAAAGGGAGCAAGTGTATTGCACCAAGATTGGTACTACCCGCCCCGACCAGATGTACATTGTCGGCGCTCATATGGACGGGATTGGTTGGGGAGAAGCTGCCAATGACGACGGCTCCGGCACTGCCCTGGTCATGGAGTTGGCGCGTATCTTTGCCAATCCGGATATTCAAACTGAATGTTCAATCCGCTTTGTGTTGTGGAATAATGAGGAATCCGGACTCAATGGCAGCCATGCTTATGTAAAACAGCGCCGCGCCTTGCAGGGCATTGAAGACCCTCCGGGTTCCGGCAAGTATCCCGAGCCGACCTGGCTTGGCATGATTCAACATGACATGATGTTGTTTGATCATGGAATGCCCCGCGAAGACGGAACTCTTAGTCCGCAGCAAAGGGCCGAGGCCGACGTCAATATCGAATTTCAAATGGACTCAAAGTACGCAACTCAATCTCAGGCCTTGGCCTGGGCGTTGCAAGTTGCCAATGAGAAATATGCAACTGATTATCCTGCGACTGTCGGCAGTCACATGACCAACACGGATTCCGTTTCATTCATGGGTGATGTGGCTTCCATCAGTTTGCGTGAAAATGAACGTGGCACTCAAGTTGGAAATGGCTGGAGCCCACATTGGCACCAGGCAAGCGATTTGTTTGTCACTTACAGCGACAAGGATTTCCGCCTTGGTCTGAATGCCGCACAAACCACATTGGCGGCAATCGCCAGTTTGTCCGCCGCACAGCTGACTGATTGAGTGGATTGCCGGTAAATAGGGGAGAATTGCCCGTTTTGCCCTTATTTTGCATATATTATTAGAACATGATTAATGCACGTGTGATGTTTACTCTGTGTGCTGCCGGGGCGTTTACCGTTCTTTCGACCAGCATTCCGGCATCTTTTTTGCTGAAAGCGGCTGGACCCAAAAACGGAGTTGCTGCACAGCCGGGCGATTTTGCGAATTGCACCGAATGCCATTCGACCAATCTGGTCAATAGTGGCCCGGGCTCCATGAAATCTGATATGCCAACTGTCTGGACTCCCGGACAGACCTACAACTTGAATGTCAAGATTGGGGATCCAGTTGCCATTCGCTGGGGATTTGAATTGGTAGCCCTTGACAAGAACGGCGACTCGGCAGGCACTCTGACTCCTATCGATTCTTCCACTCAGGTTAGCGTGCAGGGAACAACCAATCGTGAGTTCATCAAGCACACGCAGTCAGGCACWCAACTTGGAACGGTTGGCGCAGCCAGCTGGGATTTCTCCTGGACCGCTCCATCTGCAGGGACTGGAACGGTGCGTTTTTATGCTGCTGGCAATGCTGCTAATGGCAATAACAAGAACAGCGGTGATTTTATTTACACCATGGCCAAGGCAGTGGCCGAAGATGGCAGTGGTTTGCGAGCTTCCCTGACGCTCCAACCGGATAGTTCTTCGGTGAGATTGGGGGATGCGATTACCATTCGAGCTCGAATTCGCGACCACAGCGGAAGCAGTCATTCATTCGTTTTCGTTTCACGGCTAATCCTGCCGAATGGCAACACCTATCCTTCGGGTAGCTGGTTGGTAGGTCCCATCAATGTCAATATCGCCGCCAATTTGGATGAGACTATTGATATTGTCCATAACATTCCGGTGAGCACACCGCTGATTACCGTTGAGTATCAGGGGTTCATCGGGATTGCCCCATCGACTCTGCTGGACCGCGACTCCTTCATGCTGACAATCGTGCCTTGACCCCGTGTGCTTGCCTATGGAATTAAACCTGGGCAGTTAAGGACAGTATGCGAACAGATATTTACCGACTCCATTTAACTGTTTGAATAGCAGCAATAGAACAAGCTTAAAAGGAAAAGGAATGGCGAGTCCTTTCTTGTGGCGAGTTGGCCATATTGTTTATCGGTAAGCCAACCACAATTGGAGCCGCGCTGGTATTGGCCAGACTGTAGAGGATTGAAACAAAACCACTTAAATCAGGTAAGGTGCCGCTATCCGGGAAAAGAATATGCAAGTTGGAAAGCTCAAAGCGTTCTGCTGTAGGGGCGAAGTAGTCAATTTCTCCAAGGGTCAGAAAACCGGTCGGGTGACGCCAGCCAGCCGAATTGTCCTTGTATTCTCCGATTGCAAATCCGGATACTGCAGGGCGTTCCCCGTC
>NVRO01000078.1 GCA_002400895.1 Planctomycetota bacterium | reverse complement strand
TTTTGCTGTTTCCGGTAGCCACTCCGTCGGCGCTGCAAGACCATCCGCAGCTTGAGGCCCGCGGTTACTTCAAGGAACTGGAGCACCCGGAACTTGGTGCGACCGTCCAGTATCCTGGGGCGTTCGTCAAGTCGGGGGACGGTGGAGACATCGCCGGCATCTACAGGCGATTGTCATGGATGGGCGTTTCGCCCATTTTTCATTTGTACAGCATGCGCGAGGGACTTCGATGTCGAGCAAGCTAGAACAGTTGCAGGCCTTGTTGGCCCCAGTGGTCGAGGCGCTCGGCTATCAATGCTGGGGTATCGAATTCATTTCGCAGGGTCGACATTCTTTGTTGCGGGTCTATATCGACCATTCCAACGGAATTCTTGTCGATGATTGCGAAAAGGTCAGCCGCCAATTGAGTGGTGTGCTCGACGTTGAAGATCCAATCAGCTCTGACTACACCCTTGAAGTGTCCTCGCCTGGTATGGATCGGCCTCTATTCACGCTCGAGCAGTTCACGGCCCATGTGGGTGAACAGGTCAAAATAAAGCTGCGTTCGCCCTTTGAGGGTCGGCGCAATTTCCAACACATGGGTCAGTTGTCGGCGCCCCGGCGGCAACAATCCACGCGATTTTACACCATCGCCTGCAGCAATAAACACACCATTGGGGGCATCCTCATGTGCTCCCGATTGAATCGCACGCGAGTCTCCGGTATTGGCAGCATGCATGCCGTGGTCACTGACCACCATCACCATGGTGTCTGCCGGAACTGTTTGCAACAATTCTCCCAGCCACGAGTCGAGCACCTCATAGGTGCGGTCAATGCGGTCTCCCAAAATCTCGACTTGGTCTTTGGGGATGTGGTAACTGAAGGCACCAGGTTCACGATAACGCCAGAAGAAATGGCCGGCGACATCCGCCAACCCGTAGTAAACCAGGTTAAGATCGGCAACTTCCTTGCTTAATTGTTCGCACATGATGCGGTGATGAGTGCGGTCACCGTGATAGCCGACTCTGAACAAGCGATCGCGGCCCCAGGGGAATTCCCACTCGCCGCCCCGTTTAATCACACCGAAAAGCTGATTGAACTCACCGCGTAATGCCCCTTCGGGGGAGCCGGCTTCAAACGCGGGGTAAAGCTCATCTATCAGCCCGCGCGGCCAGGTCAAATCCGGCAAGCCTTCATCCCAGACCCCGGACTTCCACAAAATCGCACCCTGAGCTTGCGCTGCGTAGGAAGCAATCACCCGCCCATTGTTCACTTCCTCTGCAGGCCACGAAACCCACCAGCCAGTGCTCAAGACGCTGCGTTGTTGCTCTCCGGCAATATTCCAAATCGCCGGAACCTTGCGGGTATTGGATGTATAGGGCAGGCCGAATGAACCATCTTCCCGGAGTTCGGCGAAGTGCAAGATGCCATGCTGGCGAGGACCGACCCCGGTCGCCATGGTGGTCCACAGCACCGGAGAAAAAGTCGGCACCATGGTCTTGATCTCGCCACCAATACCACGCTCAACCAGGGCCTTGAAATTGGGCGCACGACCACTGTCCATCAGAGGCTCGAGCACACTCCATTCCAACCCGTCCATACCGATAACCAGGACTTTGGGGCCATGGTAGGAACTTTGCCGATCCGCGCAGGAAAGGCAGATTAGTAAACCGAGGACGGCGGACTTGAACAGTTTGCGCGGCTTATGCACGCACAGATTCTAAGACATACCGGCGCTGTCTACGCCGGAAGATATGAAAGCCGAGGAAAAGAAATGCCATTACTGCCATATCCCCCGAACTGTTCACGCTGACGCCTTGGCGACCAATAAGACCACCACAGCCGGCCACTTGTTTGTTTTCTTTTTTATACAAGAAAGTGGATGGTGACACTATCCCCTGGCCATTGGGCAGGCTGATCTTGATTCCATAAGAACCTGCCTTCCATGTTGGCGAGGTCACCTGAATGGTGTCCTCGTCCACCACCATCAGACTTTGGCCTTCCACCCCACCGGTTGCATTAACCGCATCGACACCGAGRAGCACTGAATCAGCGTTGGTTAATCCGATTCCGGTRAGCTTGACCACGAATCCACCACTCTCMTTGCCATGGATTGGCGTGAAATCGGTGATTCTGGGATCGGGGAACGGTACAAAACTGAAAGCGTCAGCTACTACCGTTGGATCGGAACCGGGATTGGTCAGGGTCACGTCAACCACCCCCATGATTGCTGATGCAGTGGTTACTTTGACCAATTTTTCTGACACCCATTCAACACTTTGCGAGCTGCCACCAAAATCGACTTGGATATCGGTGGCCAGATCGTTGCCATTAATCAACACCACGGTGCCTCCGTCCTTGTTTCCCGCAGTCGGAAACATCTGGATGAATTGGGGCAGCGCGGCGTAAGTGAAGGAGGAGTTGAGACGGGCCTGCTGCCCATCAGGTGCGTTGACCGAAACATCAACCGGTCCCAATACTCCGGCAGGGGTTACTACTTCGAGGGTGTTGGCATCGAGCAAGGCAACCGAGGGGCATTCCACTCCGCCGAAGAGGACGTAGGAATCATCCTGCAGGTTGCTGCCGAATATTTGCACGGTATCGCCACCACTGTGACTTCCACTGACCGCACTCAACCCGTTTAAGGTTGGGATTGGAAGCACCACATCGACCACCCCGCTGATTGCTTCAAACTCACCATTGGTCTTGCGGATGTACAAATCGTATGAACCGGGCTGAATGGCACTACTGGCGGTGAGCGATACTTGCATCCACGATGAGCCGCCATTGACATTATTGATGGTCAAATGCGGGGACAACGACCAAACTTCCATCTGACCGGCCTGGAAAGCAGATCCCCAAACCGACACCGATTTGGTTTCACCCGGACGAATCTGTGCAACCGAAGATGTATTGTCGACGAGGACACTGTCAGCAGGCATGAGCCAGCTACCAATATCCTTGGTCTCGCCAGCAGCAACTGAAAAGCTGGTAGGAGTGTAGTGACCACCATAGAAATCGGCTCCAAAAGAGGTGTTCACGTTTCCATTACCGGTCAGATTTGAGGCGCTCATCCCACCCTCGACTGGTGCAGCGTAGACCTGGTAGCTGCCAGGATTGAGCCCTCGGATGGTCCACGACCCGCCCGATGAACTCATCGCCGAACCCGCCAAACGCCCGTCACTCAAATCCACTGCCGCCATCAATGCGCCGGTAATACCTTGAGAAGAACTGTCGCGTACTGTTCCCTTGAGGCGGGAATCTCCACCAAACGGTTTGACCGCAATCACGCCGGCACGGTCATCGTCAGCAAGGCCACGGTGTAGCCATTGGCCCGAACTCACATATGGCCACATGCTGGAGCCGATAACCGGAGAATGATCCAGGCCGATGAAATGTCCGATTTCATGGGTGGCAATATCCTGGACATCGAAAGCTCCATTCCGGCCATCAGTAGCAAAAGTCCAGTCGCGGCCGTTGAACAAGATGTCGGCATCAAGAATCCGGCCACTAGAGGTGCTGTAGGTAATCGGAGTGATGGCAACAATCCCACTACCGGGCGGGAACCAGCCGCTGGAACCGTTCTCATCGAACATCACCAAATGGGTACTATGTGAGCCGAAGTTGGTGGAACCGGTATTGCCGTCGTGGAAGAAATTCAAGCTGGTTCCGGGAACATTCTCCCAGGATTGAAATGCCTGCTTGATTGCGTATTTCTCCGACTCGTCGGCGATATTGTCAGAGCCGGCATTGTTCAACACCCAGTGAGGCTGACCGGACCAGTACAGTTTCTTGCCGTTGAGTACGATGCGCACGTAACCCGAAGCCGAGGCAAAGCTGGCCAGGCACAGCAACACGGTTAGAAAAGTAGTTCTACCTGGTGCGCTGACGAGCCACTTCGCCAATGACTTTGGCCACGAAATCGCCGTGATCTTGAAGTTCATATGGGTCTCCGTTGTCGGCTTTGGCCCGGGCGACGGTGCGTCGACCCCGCGCATCCCGCAGGACACGAAAGGCGCCGGATCCAAGTCCGACCGGTACTCGCCAGTTTTTGTATTCATCCTTACTGCTCAGAAACAAGATGTGACGGTCTCCTACTTCCAAGCGGGGCATACCTGGAATAAAGAGCCCGCGTCCAGCGACCTCCCCACCCGGGATACGAATCTCTTGGATTGAAGCCAGACTCCCCTTAATCGGCGTAATCGTCGCAAAAGTAAAGACTGTCTGGATTATTCCATCTGCAAGTTCCTCGTAGCGCTTGTCAATGACTTCGAAATCCCCTACCAGCTCGGCATTGGCTACCAGCGCCTCCAGTTCGTTCTCTTGCGAACCTGGCAAATGACTACAACCCCCGCAACTTTGGCCATGGCCAACCGGACTAACCGAGGTTGAGGAGGCATGCAACACACCCAGGCCAAGGCTAAGGGCGATAGCCAGAGGCGGGATGAAGCGGAAGGAGGGTTCCATGCCCCATTTGCGACCATCTCCAGCCCACCTTTAGCAACTTTCTATAAAATTCGCAATATAAACACGAAAAACGCGCGGCCCAGGTCCCCCAACCTGGGCCAGCGCAATAATTCCCGGTCAAATCGCCTATTTAAGAAATATCGACCTCTATGCAGCCTCGAAATGGGTCGCAGATTCTCTCGTGCTCTGCCCCTCCCTCAAGATGGCAGGCGGAGTTATCTTTGAGGAAGCCCAAGCGCGAATGGCAATTCCGACCCAATACGGGTCGAATTGTGATCCTGCTCCAGCAATCAGAATCTCGATTGCTTTCTCCGGGCTACGCCCGGGGCGATAACTGCGGGCATGGGTTACGGCATCAAAAGTGTCGCAAACCATGATGATGCGGGCAGAGTCCGGAATCCATTTACCGCTCAAACCATCCGGATAACCACGCCCGTCAAAGCGTTCATGCTCAGAACGTACTGCCTCAAGCACGATTGGGTGATCGGATACAAATGGCTTAATCAGCTGTTCACCCCAAAGAGTATGGCAACGGATGACTTCCCACTCAGGCGCTGAGAGGCCACCTGGCTTATCCAATATGGCCAATGGAACAGCTATTTTCCCGATGTCGTGAAGTAAGGCACCCAACCAAATATCAGCCACTTGGGCGTCGTTAAACCGACCGGACTCAAGGGCCAATTGCATCGCGTAGCGTGCGGTTCTCCGTGCGTGCGCTGCAGTTTCCTGGTGGTGCTCCTCAAGGCGGCGGTAAAGCGCCTGGGCTCCAAATGGCACTCCTTGCAGGTGTTGTTCGACTTCCAGTTGTAAGGTGTTTTCTTGCATTTGCTTGTTCTCACCAGAGTCAGCCCCCGCAAAGAGCATGCTGGACTCAAATCAGCGGATTTTTTTTCCGCTTTTTCACCCAAAATGATGGAACTTAACAGTTACCTGGGTAAACGGCTGAGTTCATCGCGCAATTCTTGCAATTCGGTACGCAATCTCTCCATTTCCTGCCGGAGTTCCTGGCGGAGGCGTTCGCGGTCGCTTGATGCGCCCTCGGATGGAGTGAACTGTATGGAGCCGGGAGAATCTGCAAGTGCCTTAGCCAGCTGCTGTTGGAGCCATGTCGCCACTTCATCCTGTCCCTTGAAGCCGATTGAGCGTGCCATCTCCTCACCGCTGGCTGACAGGATTCTCAAGTCAGGAATCCCACGAACCCGGTAACGGGCAGCCAGGTCGGCTTGCTCGTCAATGTCCAC
>NVRO01000077.1 GCA_002400895.1 Planctomycetota bacterium | reverse complement strand
ATTCGCGTTGGCATTCCCTGTGGTACAAAGTTCAATTGAGGCGATGTCACGTTTAGCTCAACACTACAAAGATAAAGTCATTCCCGAGTTGAATGAAAAGCTCGGGTTATCCAACCCGATGCAAGTACCTCGGCTGTCCAAAATAGTTGTCAGCATGGGGGTCGGTAAAGCGATGGATACCCGTTCGCGGATTGACGCTGCGGTAAAGGATCTTGCCCAGATTACCGGCCAAAGGCCGGTGGTGCGCAATGCCCGCAAGTCGGTTGCGAATTTCCGTCTGCGTGAAGGCAGTCCGGTCGGATGTATGGTGACCCTGCGTGGCGAACGGATGTACGAGTTCATGGACCGTCTGGTATCAGTGGTTCTTCCCCGTGTCCGTGACTTCCGTGGTATCGGCACCAAGTTTGATGGTCAGGGCAACTACAGCCTTGGTCTTAGCGAACAGACTTTGTTCCCCGAGATTGACCTCGACAAGGTCGAGTTCTCTCAGGGCATGAATGTCACTTTCGTGACCACCGCCCGCAATGATGCAGAGGGACGCGCCCTGTTGGATGGATTCGGATTCCCTTTCCGTCGTACTGGAGAAGACAAATAATGGCCAAAACAAGTGCCAAGAATCGCAATCTAAAGCGCCATAAATTGGTCGCTCAGTTCGCTGAACGTCGCGCTGTTTTGATAGCCGTAATCAAGGACCCGAAAGCTTCACTTGAGGAAAAGGCCGCAGCCTACAAGCAACTTCACAGCATGCCCCGTGATGCCAGCCCGGTTCGCATTCACAACCGCTGCGCCATTACCGGTCGGCCAAAGGGATACTACCGCAAGTTCGGTATTTCCCGTTTGGTATTCCGTCGCCTCGCTCATGCTGGCGAACTTCCCGGTGTCCGCAAGGCTAGCTGGTAGCGGAGTGTAATAATGACAATGACAGACCCAATTGCCGACATGCTTACCAGAATTCGTAATGGAATTCAGGTGCGGCGTAAGTCGGTTGACATGCCCTCCTCGCGTGCCAAGTCGAGTATCGCCCTGGTATTGAAGGAAGGTGGCTACATCAAGGATGTGGAAGCACTCACCGACGATAAAGGATTCGGGGTTTTGCGTCTCCACCTTAAATACAACCTTGACGGTGTCAGCGCAATCACCGAAATCATTCGTATCTCCAAGCCGGGCTGCCGTATTTATAGCGGCAGTGCAGACCTTCCTGTTGTCAGGAATGGTTTAGGTACCACAATTGTTTCCACCTCCCAAGGCGTAATGAATGAGCGCAAGGCGCGCGAGCTTGGGGTCGGTGGTGAAGTTCTGTGTACCGTCTTTTAGAGGATTCATAAATGTCACGCATCGGAAATCAACCCGTCGCCATTCCCTCCGGAGTAACCATTGATGTTGCTACCGCTGAGGTAATGGTCAAGGGGCCCAAGGGAGAGCTCAGCTTTCCTTTATTCCCGGAAATCTCAGTAGTTGTCGAGGATGGCAATGTCCTGGTCACCCGCTCCGGTGCAGGATCTGAGCGCCAAGCAGCCGCCTTCCACGGTTTGGTTCGCGCCCACATTGCCAACATGGTGGAGGGGGTAACCAATGGCTACAGCAAGACCTTGGAAATACACGGGATTGGTTGGACTGCCAAGGCCGTCGGCCAGGGGATTGAGATGCAGATTGGCTTTTGCCACACCGTGAAGTGTGACCCTCCGGAAGGTGTCACCGTCACTCTTAACTCACCGACCGAAATCCTGGTAGAAGGATTTGATAAGCAGGCCGTCGGTCAATTCGCAGCCAACATCCGTCGCGTACGCCCACCGGAGCCATACAAGGGCAAGGGTATTCGCTACAAGGATGAAGTCGTCCGCCGCAAGGCAGGTAAATCCCTCGCTTGATTGTCATGGATTACAAACAACAAAAGCGCAAGTGGAAAATTCGCAACCGAAAAGCAATGGGTGTGCGCCGTCGCTTGAATGTCGGTGGTGACCGTCCGCGGCTCTCCGTGTTCCGCAGTTCCAAGCATATTTCGGTTCAACTTATTGACGACCTCAAGGGGATTACCCTTGCCGCTGCCAGTGATTTCGAAACAGGCCTGGCCGAACAACTTGCCGGTAAAACCAAAACTGAACGTGCCACCGTCATTGGTGCCGCCATGGCCGAACGTGCCAAGGCAGCTGGTGTCGAAGAGGTCAAATTCGACCGTGGCAGTTATCTCTTCCATGGGCGTGTAAAAGCCCTGGCCGAAGCTGCCCGCGAAGGTGGCCTCAAGTTCTGATTGCTAATTATGAGTAAAAGCAGAGACAAAATCGAATACCTGGACCGCAACGAAGCTGAGAAGGTTGGCGAGTTGAAGGAGGAACGACTGAAGGTAAACCGAACCGCCAAGGTGGTTAAGGGTGGTCGGCGTTTTGCCTTCTCATCATTGACCATTGTCGGTAACCAGGATGGTGTTGTCGGCTTCGGCTTTGGCAAGGCCAAGGAAATCCCTGCGGCCATGCAGAAGGCCTTCAAAGATGGCCGCAAGCATTTGGTGCGGGTTCAGCGGAAGGACACTTCTATCCCTCATGAGATTGAAGGCTCCTTCTGTGCTTCCAGTGTTCGCCTGATTCCGGCTGCTGCCGGTACCGGTATCATTGCCGGTGGAACCGTACGTGCGGTTCTCGAACTTGCTGGTATCAAGGATATTCTTACCAAAGCCTACGGCTCAACCAACCCAATTAATCTGGCGAAAGCTACTATCGATGGTCTATCCCGCCTCCGCTCCAAGGAGGAGATGGCCGACCTGCGAGGAGTTGAACTCTGATGCAAATTCATGATGTAACTTCCAAGGGGGTCAAGTACCCCGACCGGAAACGAGTCGGCCGTGGCATCGGGTCAGGTACCGGCAAGACTGCTGGTCGTGGCCATAAGGGTCAACGTTCACGTTCAGGTGACAATCCCAGGATTGGATTTGAAGGTGGACAGATGCCGCTTTATCGCAAGGTGCCGAAGCGAGGCTTCACTAATGCTCGCTTCAAGAAGCACTACACCGTGGTAAACGTGGAAATGCTCAACTCGCTGTCAGAGGGTTCAGAAGTTGACTTGAGTGTGGTACTTGGCAGCCACCTGGCCAAGGTCAGTGGCAAAATGCTAAAGGTGCTGGGCCGTGGCGAACTGAGTGTGAAGCTCACGGTCAGAGCCAGCAAGTTCTCTGCCAGTGCCAAGGAAAAAATCGAGGCCGCTGGAGGCACAGCCGAGGTGATTGCCTAGGACCATGGAACAGTTTCTGGCCATTTTCCGTATTCCTGAACTGCGTCGCCGGGTGTTGACCACCTTTGGTTTACTGTTCATTTACCGTCTTGGTTTCCAGGTTCCGCTTCCGGGTATCAACCTCGAAGCCATCAAGCTAGCTTCCGAAAAAATCGCCGGCAGTTCACTCGGCGGATTGTTTGGAATCATGAATGCGTTCACTGGTGCGGGCATTGGTAGTGCTGCTTTGTTCTCCCTCGGGGTGATGCCTTATATTTCGGCATCCATTATTTTCAGTCTGTTGGTCAAGACAGTTCCGGCCCTTGAGGCATTGTCGAAAGAGGGGAGTGCAGGCCAACGCAAGATTGCCCAGTACACTCGCCTGGCAACTATCGCGATCTGTCTGTTGCAATCATTTTTCATTCTCTATGGCGTGATTTTGAACCCTCAGTACGGTCTCATGACTGGTGAGGCATCAATGCTCTACGGGCTCACCGTGATTATTGCTTTGACTGCCGGCACCATGTTCATCATGTGGCTTGGCGAGCAGATTTCCCAGTACGGCCTTGGAAATGGCATTTCGGTAATCATCATGTGCGGCATCATTTCCAATATTCCTACTGCGCTCGAATCATTCCTCGCCGTTTCTGAAAACCCGCACCAAATGGCGGTTACGATTGGCACAATGTGGGTCGGCACGGTGCTGGTGGTGGTTTACATCACTCGAGGTCAGCGCAGAATCCCGATTCAACAAGCCAAACTGACGCGAGGTCGGAAAGTGATGGGCGGAGCTCGCCACTACCTCCCGCTCAAGGTCAACCAGGCCGGGGTCATGCCGATTATTTTTGCTTCGGCTCTGTTTATTGTGCCCAACGTTCTCGGTGGAATCCCCGGATTGGATTGGATGCGAGACATCTTCCAGCAGGCGGGATTCGTCTACATTTCCTTTTATGCAAGCTTGATTTACTTCTTTTCTTTCTTCTGGGTTCGCCTGATGTTCCAGCCGGATGAAATAGCCAACAATCTCAAGGAAAGTGGTTCCTTTATCCCTGGCATTCGCCCGGGCAAGGCAACTTCCGAGTACCTTTCGTTCGTGCTTGATCGGGTCACCATGGCTGGTGCCTCATTCCTTGCCATCATTGCGGTTATTCCGACCATCGTGACCGCCAATATGCGCGTTCCCTTCATGATTAGTTACTTCCTTGGAGGTACTTCAATCCTGATTGTGGTGGGGGTGGCACTTGACATTGTTGACAAACTCAACTCCCACTTGATGATGCGCAACTACGATGGTTTCATGAAGTCCGGAGGCGGAGGCTGGGCCAGCAAGCGCTAATCATGATTGCAATATTCCTAGGTCCTCCCGGAGTAGGCAAAGGCACTCAAGCCGAAGCCGCAGCAAAAGCCCATGGCTGGACTCATGTGTCCACCGGGGCGCTCTTGCGCGAAGAGCTTGCCAATGGGAGTGAACTGGGTGTGAAGGCCAATGAGTACATGAGCCGCGGCGATTTGGTCCCGGATGAGGTAATGGTGGAGATGGTGGTCTCACGGGTCAACCAGCTCGGTGAAAACGAGGTGATGCTCCTGGATGGCTTCCCGCGGACGATTGCACAGGCCGAGGAGCTCAATGACAAGGCTCCAAGCGGGTCAATTCGAGTCGCTGTATACTACACGGCTTCCGATGGCACTTTGGTCTCTCGTTTGACCGGGAGAGGTCGTGAGGATGACAAATTGGATGTCGCTCAGCATCGTCTCAAAGTTTACCGGGAACTGACTGCCCCCTTGGTCGCGTGGTATCGCGACCTCGGAATCCTCTGTGAGATAAACGCAGAGCGTTCCATTGAAGAAATCCATGCTGACACGGTTGCCTCCATCCGTGGCAGTTTGTCCCCCTCCACACCAGGAAGCTGAATGGCCAAAGAAGAGCCCATCACCATGCACGCCGTTGTTAAGGAAGCCCTCCCTAACGCGATGTTCAAGGTGGAGCTTGAAAACGGTCACCAGGTTCTGGCCCACATCTCCGGAAAAATGCGCAAGCATTACATTCGCATTACTCCGGGTGACACCATTACTGTCGAAATGTCGCCTTACGACCTTACTCGTTGCCGCATCGTTTACCGCGGTGTGCGTCGTCCCGGACCTCGGGGCGGAAGACGTGGGGCTCCCAATAATCGTCGTTAACAAATAAGAAAATGAAAGTCCGCGCAAGTGTTCGTCGCATCTGTGATAGTTGCAAAGTGATTCGCCGCCATGGAAAGGTGAGAGTCATTTGCACCCGCGATCCCCGTCACAAGCAAGTGCAAGGCTGAGGAATAAAGAATGGCACGTCTCATTGGTGTAGAAATCCCTGACAAGAAGCGAACTGTAATCGCCCTGACCTACGTTTACGGCGTCGGCAATACCACCGCACAGGCAACATGTGCGGCCTTGAATATCGACCCTGACCGTCGGGCCAAGGAGTTGTCCGGTGAAGAATTAGGGGCAATTGCTTCGCACCTCGAAAAAAACTACCTGGTT
>NVRO01000076.1 GCA_002400895.1 Planctomycetota bacterium | reverse complement strand
AATCCGGCCGGTAGGCGCCGCACCAGATCGGCGGCAAAAATCATCGCTCCACCAAGAATTGGAATGACCGTAACGTCTTCACCCTCAAGCCGCGGGATAAGCCTGGCGGCCAGGGCGTCCAAGCCCTTCTCGATACTATTCCGGTCCAACAACATGCGCTGGTTAAAGCCTTCCATGGTGCCATTGTAAGCCACAATCCAGATACCCGTAAATTATGCAACTTCCTGGATGGAATAAAAAACGTCTGAAGTATTTGACCCGGTGGGTATGGAATTGTCAGGTTGGAAGGTGACTTTCAGGCTCTCCCCCCTTTCCCCACTGCCGACCAACAGAAATGGCCTCTTCTCTCGAGCACGAACTTTCAACCAGCCGCATGGAAACGGTACAGCCGGGTACCGGTTTTGGTGTCCTGGTGGTCGAGGATGACGAGGACCAGCTGCTGTTGACCGCAGCACAACTCCAAAAGCTCGGCTTTGAAGTTTCAGCCTGCATCGATGGTGAAAGCGCCAAGGACATATTGGGGCGTGAAAAATTCCACGCCATAGTTTGCGACTTTGGCCTGCCCGGGGATAGCGGCGGTGACATTCTGGTACACGTACGCCGCCACCATTCGGATCTCGCCTTCGTCATGCTTACCGGCCACGACGATGTCGCCCGCGCAGTCGAGTCGATGCGTAATGGTGCCGACGAATACCTGCTCAAACCGGTACCGCCACGTGAACTTGCGACCAAAATATTGGATGCGATTGAAAAACATGAACTGGCATCACGAGCCGCCAAGAAGAGCGAGTTTGAGCGGATGGCTCAAGGCATGAGTGGAATGGTGCTCAGTTTGGAAGTCAAGGATCGCTACACCCTGCACCACTCCAGAAAGGTGGAGCGCCTTGCCATCGCCATTGCAGAGCAACTTCCGGATTTGTCGGATCAGGCAAAAATGTACATCCGCATTGGTGCCCGCTTGCATGACGTTGGCAAAATCGCAACACCGCTGACGATTCTCCATAAAGAGGGTCCGCTCAATGATGAGGAGTGGATAGTAATCAAGGAGCACCCGCTGCACGGGGAACGGATTACCAGGTTTCTACCCAGGGAAGTGCAAAAGATTGTCCGTTTTGAGCACGAACGCTGGGATGGCAAGGGTTACACCGAAGGCCTCGCCGAGGAACAAATCCCTCTGGGCTCGCGTTTGGTAATGATTGCCGACACCTACGACGCGATTTGCTCGGACCGTCCATACCGCGATGCCATGAGCATGGATGAAGCAGTGCGCATCATTAGGGATGGCTCGGGAACTCAGTTCGACCCGAACCTGGTGCCGGTGTTTGAAAAGGTGGTCAACGCTCTTGACCATCCTCATGAGTAAGTCGGCCAGACTTCCAGCCCTGGTTTGCTTGCTGCTGTTGGCAGCAACCCACCCGATGTCGGTATCGCGGGTGCAACTACAAATTGATGGCGCTGTGGTCGCGGTCAACTGGCGGATGCAGGTGCAAACCCTGCTCGAAGTACCGGTGCTGGAACTCGACCGTGACCACGACGCGCAAATTAGCGAAAATGAACTGCGCGCCGCATGGCCGCGGCTGAAAGTTTACCTGGAAGATGGGCTGTTGCTCAGCTCAGGTAGCGAGATTGGCAATTTCAAAATAGCCGGGTGGCAACGGCTAAACGAAGAGTTTGACTGGCTGAGTGTGCACGGCACGATTGAATTTGATGCCCGCCCGCAAGCCCTGCAGGTGGCAACTTCGGTTTTCTTCGACGAGGGAAATCCGGACCACCGGATGGACATCAGCGTCAGCGGCTTACGCACGACCGAAATGTCGGTACTGCTCAGCAGTGACCGCCGTGAATGGACCTTTGAAGCCCCGGCAGCCTTTGGTGATTACCTGGGGTTTGGTTTCCATCACGTGCTGGGCGGTTACGACCACCTGGCTTTTCTGCTCGCTTTGCTGTTCGGAGTCGCCGGCGGCGCGGCACTGGTGGCAGCAGTTACCGCATTCACCCTGGCGCACTCACTGACTTTGGTGTGTTCCGCGCTGGGCTGGCTCAGCCTTTCACCCAGCCTGGTCGAACCCGGCATTGCACTCAGCATCGTGTTGACCTTGTGGTGGCATCGCCGCGGGAAAAGCAATTACCCGTGGAAGCCGGCGCTCGGTTTCGGTCTGCTCCATGGCTTTGGATTTGCCGGAGTTCTCGGTGAAATCGGTCTGCCCAGCGCAGCAAAAGCGACCGCACTTTTTTCATTCAACCTCGGCGTCGAGCTTGGCCAACTGAGCTTCATCCTGCCGGTTGCAGGAGGGGTGTGGCTCCTGCGGAGGCTTTTGAACCGCGAGCAGCAACAAAACGCGGTGCGACTTGCCGCGATTGCCCTCGGTGCATTCGGACTGAAGGTATTCGCCGAACTTATTCTGGCCAATAGCACGGCGGGAGCACCATATATGCTGTTGGCAGCCCTGATACCATCGATTCTGGCGACGGCAGCAGCACCCAAATGCTTTCGGGACATTGCCCAATCATGGTTGCTCTATGTAATCTTCGTCTGCGGACAGAGTGCAGCCAGCTGGATGAACTAAACCAAGCCCAGGCACTAAAAAGTCCCGTTGGCTTCGAGTGCCAGCAAGCTCACCTTTAAATCCAGGGCCCCATCCACCCCACCGGCAAAGCCACCAATCCCATTGGCGGCGAGCACCCGATGGCAAGGTACCAGAAGTGGAAGAGTGTTTTGGCGCATCGCGGTGCCCACCGCCCGCGCTCCGCCGGGCGATCCACAGGCTGCCGCAATTTCGCCATAGCCCATGGTCATGCCGGGGGGAATGGTCACCACCAAGCCATAAACCTTGCGGTAAAAGGGGCTGGTACCCGGTAAGCGCCAGCGGCCGGTCCAAGGAATGGATTGGCCTTCCATGAAGGCGGACAGCCACGCCTCCACCTCTGCGCGTTTTGGGGCGCCACCTGGTCGCTTGGTGGTTACCGAATCTGCCGGTGCCGCATCGGTCGGCAAGGAGATGGCGACCAACTCACCATCAATCGCAAATTGAAAACCCACCCGGCCCACCGGGCTTGAACAAGATTCGATGAAAACCGCATCTGGGTGCCGACTCATGACTAAGGTAGGATAGAGACATGATTGAGGTCAGGCTCCGCAAACTTGTAATGGTTGATAACGACCCCCGGCAAATACTGGTCCTGGAGGAAGCCAACAAGGAGATACCACGCCATATAACTTTGGCAATTGGTCCAATCGAAGCGGCAGAAATTTGCCGAATTCTGGAGCAGAGCACGCCACCACGTCCGCTGACCCATCAACTATTGACCAGGGTAGTTGCCCAACTCGGGGGTAAAATTGAGAAGGCAGTTATCAATCATCGCGACGGATCTACCTATTTTGCCGAGTTGCATCTGAGCAGAAATGGGGAGATGACGAGTGTAGACTGTAGACCCAGTGACGCCCTCGCCCTGTGCCTGCGGCTCGACGTCCCGCTTTATGTGAGTTCAGAGATATTGAATGCCCCGACTGAAGACGATTGACTTGCGTGGTCTTCACTAAGCGGAGAGGTGCCGGAGCTGGCCGAACGGACTGGTTTTGAAAACCAGCGTCTCGAAAGGGACCCAGGGTTCGAATCCCTGCCTCTCCGCCACTTACAAAGTCTAAATCCAACCAAGAGGACAGGAGCGGTTGGGATTGGTTAGAATCCCCGCCCAACGGAGAGGTGGCAGAGTGGCCGAATGCGGCAGCTTGCTAAGCTGTTGAGTCAAATACTTGGCTCCGAGGGTTCAAATCCCTCCCTCTCCGCCAATTTTCCACAAGGTGCAAAGCCCCCTAAACCCCCGCGACTTGAAGGACCAAAATGTCCTGGTCCTCGGGCTCGGCTCCTTCGGTGGCGGTGCTGGTGCTGCCCGGGCGCTGTATCGTCTTGGTGCCAAAGTGGCAGTAAGCGATTTGCGAGATGCTAGTAGGTTACCCGAGGCGTCTGCCATATTGGCTGAATGTCAGAATATTGAGTGGACTTTGGGGTCCCACCCGGAAAGTCTTTTTCATGGCCAAACAGTTGTTGTAAATCCAGCAATACCTAYGAATTCAAGAATATTGGAAATAGCAAAAGAAGCGGGATGCCGGCTCGTGTCCGAGGTTGATCTCGCACTTGCTGCTCGACCCGAGTTGCGCTGTCTGGCGATAACCGGGACTCACGGCAAGTCGACCTGYGCCTCGCTTGGTGCTCACTTACTCGAAAATGCCGGCATTCCCACTCTGTTGGCTGGAAACCTCGGTGGCTCACTATTGGAAGCGGTGCTCGACCTTAGCCCCGACACCAGGTTGGTTTTGGAATTGTCTTCCTTTCAAACTGAGAACTTATCCCCCCCGCCAGGCTGGCCTGAAGTCAGCGCACTAACTTGCCTGGGCAGTGACCACCTTGACCGCCACCAGACCATTGACAACTACTGGCAGGCCAAGAGACGGCTCTTGATTGCTCAGAACGAGGAGTGCCTGTGCCTGGTACCGACAACCGGACCAGGCGTCGAGGAATGGTCGGCGGCTTGCCGTGGGCAAATCGTGCGCCTCGATCCGGATTCGCCGCAAGCTCAAATGCTGCTTGAAGATGCCCCGTTTAACGAGCCCTATCGGCTTCCTTCCCTGCTCGCCGCAGTCAAGGGCGCAATTCACCTGGGATGCCCGCAGGATGCCATCGCCACTGGCCTGCGCTCCTGGCCTGGACTGCCTCACCGCATGCAGCACTTGCCCAGCCCCCATTCCAGTTTGAAGATTATCGACAATGGCGTAGCCACCCACCCCGAGCCAACGGTAGCGGCGCTCGGTGAGCTGGAGGGGAGGGTCATCCTGTGTGCTGGCGGTTATGACAAACAATTGGATTTGAATACGCTGGCAACCGCTGCCAACAGGTGTGCCGCGGTCCATTTGTCAGGACCAGGTGGCACGCGACTTGCAGAGTTGATGGGCATGACAAAAACAGACCTCAATCACCATCCGACCGCTATTGGTGCCTTTAAAGCGGCATTTAGGTCTGGTATTGAACATTCTGAACAAGGCCCTACAACGCTTTTGTATTCCCCATCGTTCTCAAGTTTCGATGAATACAGCAACTTCCGCGATCGTGCGCTCGAGTTCCATAAAATCGTCCAGACAATGCCATTATTTTTTTCCAATACGGATATTTCATAGAGTGACAATGGGGACTATGCGTACTAATAGAAGAAAGGAATGAATTACACCTGCGACATCTGCTCCAAGTTCCAGGCCTCTGTACACCAGTACGAGGTACCCGACACCGATGACGGCTCCACGGTGCGAGTGGTGCATATGTGCATTGGCTGTGCCAAGTCCCATGGTATTGCAGTCTCCGGGACCACCCCTAATTTCCCACAAATGATGGGGCTACTTGGTAAAGCGCTGCTGGATTCGGCCGCCAGTGCTGCCACCGTTGGCTCCGGAAGTAGTTTGTCCTGCCCCGATTGCGGCTGGACTGAAGATGACTTCCGGACCAATAGTCGTTTCGGTTGTCCTGCTGATTACGATGTCTTTTCAGGATTGGTCAGTGAGGTCCTCGAACGCATTCACGGTACCAGTGAACATGTTCAATCGGTACACTCGACTGAACTTACGAAACTTGGCACGGAGCTGGAGTACGCCATTACTGCCGAGCAGTACGAGCAAGCCGCCAAGCTGCGTGACCGCATCAAAAATCTCGAAGATAATGAAAAAGATTCGGGAGACTTGGATTTTTGAGCCGATTTGCTCATGCTTTCAG
>NVRO01000075.1 GCA_002400895.1 Planctomycetota bacterium | reverse complement strand
AGGAAATACCAACCAGTCGGCAGCGCAGGGGATCAAGCCCGGTGGTTTCAGTGTCGATGGCGAAGCCGCCACTTTGGCTGAGTCCGTCACGCAACTGTTCTAGTAGTTCCGGGCTGTCGACCAGGCGATAATCACGATCACCGGGATCTCCAAAGGGATTGTCACTGCTGCTGCCGACGGCGGCACCAGCCGAGCCGGAGGACCCATCCTTTTCATTGCTGCCGACAAAGCGCTCGCGCAGGGAATTGAACGAGTGGTCGCTGCAAAAGCTCAGTAATGATTCTTGTTGATATTCACGAGGTGCAAAAGATGCCAACTCGCCCAAATCCATATCGGTTTTAAGGGTGACCAATTCCAGCGCTAAAGTAGCGGTTGCGATATTGGCCTCCAGATTCTCGCGCAGCTTGCCCTTTTCTTCCTGTGGCCCGCGCTCCAGCACTTGTGCCAGGCTTCCGTATTTTTTCAGGAGGATTGTCGCCTTCTTGGGACCGACCCCGGGGACGCCCTGGACATTGTCGGAGCTGTCACCAACAAGTGCCTGCCATTCGGCCATTTGGGTGGGGGGAACTCCGAATTTTTCTTCGACCTCAAGTGGCCCCAATTCAGCAATAGGGTCGTTGCGCTTCGGAGGTGGGCAGAGACGTACATTTTCCGACACCACCTGAGCCAAGTCCTTGTCGCTGGCACACAAGCGCACCTCGTACCCGGCCGCGGAACCTTGTACCGCCAAGCTGGCGAGGATGTCGTCGGCTTCAAAGCCGACCCGGTCAAGTTGGGAGAAACCGAGCAAGTTGACTGCTTCGCGCATCCACGGTAGTTGCACCGCGAGGTCTTCATCCATGCGCTCCCGGGTGGCCTTGTAATCCTCACACAGGAGGTGGCGGAAGGTCGGTTCGCCGCGATCCCAGGCAATCACCACCAGGTCTGCCGATTCAGATTTAATCACCCGCAGCAAGCTGGTGATAAACCCGTAAAGGGCACCGGAGGGCCGGCCCTGGTCGTCGGTCAGTCCGATAATGGCGAAGAACGCCCTGAAGGCAAGAGCGGTACCGTCGACGACCAGCAGGCGGGGAGGGGAGGATGACATCCTTAGCGGTATTTGAGCAAATAGATGGTGACAACCAGGAGAATGGTGAAAACAATCGCCAAGCGGTCGAACCATTTTTCCACCCAGGCCACAATTGGTGCTCCCCAAACCCGCAGCAGCACCCCTTCAGTTACAAAGCGCAAGCCGCGACCAATCAGCGCAATGGCAACAAAGGTTGGCAGCGATTGTCCAACCGCTCCGCCGACAATGGTGAAGGCAATGAACGGCAGTGGCGTGAGCGCGGCGGCGAACAGGATTAGATTGCCATGCTCCTGGTATAGAGCTTCAACTTCACTCCAATGCTGTTCTATTCCCCACATTTCGACGATGTGGTTACCAATCAAGTCCATCATGAAGGCACCGATGAGCCACCCAAAGACCCCGCCGGCAACCGAGAACAAGGTGGTCAACAAACCGTAGCGAATCGCCCTCTCCGGTTTTGATGCTCCCATTGCCATCAACAGGGGATCGACCGGAATGGGCAGGAATGAAGCCTCGGCGAAAGTCAGGCCGTACAACGCGGGCTCGGCCCATTTTTTGTCGGCAAGTGAAAGCGCCCAGKCGAACAGGCGGCGGAGCGCCCGCAGGGCCGGAGAAATTATGGGAATGTTCATCAGTCCTTGCTTGCTCGAATGTCCTTGAGGGTCCACTCGACATTGGATTTTCCGCGGAATGAGTTGATGCCAACGGTGTAGGCGACGTCAACCCGCTCACCTTCACACAGGCCACCGAGTTCTTCGGCTTTGCGCCAGGCCAGTACCCGCACCGYACTACCACTACGTTCCAGGGTGAGCGCAAGGTGGCTCTGGTCCTGGCCGATAATTTGCAGACGGGAGATGGTCGCGCCTTCACAACAGAAGATCGGTTGCCGATTGCCTTCTCCGAAGGGTTCAAGTTGTTCCAGTTGGCGTACCGCAGATACCGTCAGGTCAGCCGGTCCTGCCATTGCTTCGATGCTCAGTGAGGGGCGGGGCGGGGCCGGCAATGCAGCAGCTGCAGCACGCAGAGCTTCCGCAATTTCCTGGYGGCGGGCGGGATCAAAGCTAAAKCCAGCAGCCCGKGCATGGCCTCCACAGGTYTTGAATAAAGGGCGYACCGCCTCCAGCAGGTCCATCAAGTTGACCCCCTGAGGTGAGCGGGCACTGCCGCGCGCCAGGTCTGCGGAAGTTTGTGACCAGGCCAGGCTGGGTAGCCCGGTACTGTCGGTGAAGCGGGCGGCAATAATCCCCAGTACCCCGACGTGAGCTTCTGCCAGACCGGTAAAAATAACCTGGTCACCACGCTCAAGTTGTTCTTCAACCTGTGGAGCCAGAGCCTTCAGGTCACGCTCTTCGACCGCCCGTCGGTCAATATTCAGGGCGTCAAGTTCGGCAGCCAATTGTTCGGCCTCGCGCTGGTCGCTACAGGCGAGCAGGCGGAAGGAAGTATCAGCACTTTGCATGCGCCCGGCGGCATTGATTCGCGGTGCCAGGCGAAAACCCAAATCGGTAGAAGTTGGTGCTCCGCGCAGGCGGCAACTCTTGACCAGTTCGGCCAAACCGGGGAAGGATGAGTCCTTCAAGCGTCTGAGGCCATGATGGACAATTGCCCGATTAGGCCCAATCAAGGGCATTACATCGGCGACGGTAGCGAGAGCAGCCAGTCCCAGCGCATCAAACAAGAAGCGTCGGTGAGATTCTGGTAGTTCTCCTTTTCCGTTAATCTCGCGTAACAAGCCCCAAGCCAACAGCCAGGCTACTCCGGTTCCACAGAACCAGGGGAAGCAATCCCCTCCTGTGCCGCTACTCGGGTCGGCCCCGGGGGAGCACCAGGGGTTAACCAATGCAGCGCAGTTGGGACGGCTTGGGCCGAGGGGGTGATGATCGACGATAATGGTTTTTATTCCGCGCCCCGCCAGCGCTTCCATTTGTTCAATTGCACTGGTGCCATTGTCGACCGTTACCACCACTTCGGCCTTGAAGGACTCGGCCATTTGCAGGCTGCGTTCGCCCAGTGAATAGCCGTCTTTGCCACGATCGGGGATGAAAACATCGGCCTCGTTGCCCAACACCCGAAACAAGCGCACCAGTAAAGCCGAGCCGCAGATGCCATCGGCATCGTAATCACCGTGGATTTGAATTTTCGCTCCATCCCTGATGGCAGCTGCAAGAGTGGCCATTGCCGGTTTAAAGTCCGGTAAGGTGGAGGGATCCGGTAGGATTTGCAGACTGGGTTTCAAGAACCCCTTGGCTGTTTCCACCTCGCTGATACCGCGATTGACCAGAGCCTGAGCCACCACTGGATGTAAATTCAGGGCTCGTGCCAAACGGTCACGCTCGGCTTGGTCCTCGGAGCAAAGCTGCCAGTGGAACTTGGGAGTCAGGTTGGTCGAAAGCACGATTTGATTCTAGGGCCATGAGCACACCGATTCTCCCCCGCATTCCTGCGATGAACGAACTTCTTGCCAAGGGCGAACAGCTCGGGCTCGCTACCCATGGACGAGAAGCCTTGCGCTTGGTGATTTCAGCCCAGCTGGATGGTTTTAGAAGAGCTTGTCTGGCCGGTCAGCAGCGCGCATTGGACGATTCATTCTGGGCTCAGGTGGAGGCCAGTTTGGAAGTTGTCGCAGCGATGGAAATGGGCCCGGCCCTCAATGGTACCGGAGTGGTAATGCATACCAATCTCGGACGAGCTCCTTGGGCCGCGGAGGCGGTGGCCGCAGCAGCAGCGGTGGCTACTTACGGTGTGGTTGAGATTGACCGGGAAAGTGGCGAACGTGGACGCCGCGACCGGACGGTTTCACGGCTGCTTGGCGAGTTGTGTGGCACCGAAGCGGGATTGCCCCTGAACAACAATGCCGCTGCCGTACTGCTGATGTTGTCAGCGCTGGCGCGTGGCCGCAAGGTTGTCGTCGCTCGCAACGAGTTGATTGAGATTGGCGGGTCATATCGCATGCACGAAGTGATTGCCGCCGCCGGTGCTGAGATGATCGAGGTCGGTACCACCAATCGAGTCCACCTCGACGACTACGTGCAGGCTTTGGACGACCCGCAAGTCGCCTGCGTGCTCCGTGCCCATCCCAGTAACTTTGAAATCAAGGGGTTCACTTCTGTTGTTGATATGGCGGAGTTGGCGCAGCTATGCCATCAACATGTGGTTCCATTGTGCTACGACCTTGGTAGCGGGGTTATTAATGGCGCCGAGTTGACCGGAGTTAAAGGTGAGCCAACTATTGCTACAGCGCTCAAGGATGGTTGTGACCTGGTAAGTTTCTCCGGAGACAAACTTTTGGGCGGACCTCAGGCTGGTCTGGTGGTGGGGGCGCAAGCCCTGATTGAGAAATTGCGTCGGGACATGCTGACTCGATGTCTGCGCCTGGATAAGACCATGCTTGCCGGGTTGGAAGCAACCCTGAGACTTCACGCCCTTGGTGAAGATGCTGCTTGCCAAAGAATCCCGGTCTTGAGGATGTTGGCGCTTACTGCTGACGAGTTAAAAGCCAGAGCCGAAGAATTACTGCCGCAATGGCAGCAACTTTATCCCGACTACCAGGTCGAACTGGTTGCTTGTGAAGGCCGGGTTGGTTCCGGTGCTTCGCCGTTGACTCCGCTACCTGGTTGGGGCTTGGCCTTGAGTTCGAAGGATTGTTCAGCCGAACAGTTGGCGCTTGAACTGCGTCAGCAGGAGCCGCCGATATTTGCACGGATTCAGGATGCTAAGGTCGTGATTGACGTCCGCACTCTGTACTAAACCCTGCTCAGCCACCGGCATAGGGTCGCAGCCAAGCGCTCGCTGGTTATTGGTTTGGCGATGTAGTCGTTCATTCCCGCCGCCAGGCACTTCTCCCGGTCTCCTTGCAGCGCGTGAGCGGTCATCGCCACGATTGGAATCTCAGCTTTGTCGCTGTTCAGGGCGCGAATGTTGCGGGTTGCCTGGTAGCCGTCCATTTCCGGCATTTGGCAGTCCATCAGAATCAATGAGTAATCATTTTCATTTATCGCCACCAGGGCGTGTGTTCCATTTACAACTGCGTCTGCGTCGAGTCCGAGTTTTTCCAACATGCGCAGGGCGAGCTTACGGTTGACCTGGTTGTCTTCGACCAGCAGGATTCTTCTGTCTGATGGTAATGGGAGGGCCGGGTATCGGTTGGCGGTGTTGTCGCCGGKGTTGCTTGCGGACCAGCCCTCCCTGRATTTTGGATTGCCACCGATTATCCGGGAAAGTTCACGATGCAGCGCGCTGGCCTTGATTGGCTTGAGCAAACTACTGGCATATCCGGCATCGCGGGCACGAGCGTCATCGTCGCGGTCGGTCCAGCTGGACATCAGCATCAAGCGCAGGGAGTCCCAGCGACGGTCACTGCGCAGTTCACGGGCAAGTTCAATGCTGTCTGAAGTGTGCACCTGCTTGTCGCAGATCATTACCGCGAAGGGGTCATGYTGGCGGTATGCACGCTCCAATATTTTGAGCGCTTGTGCCGGGCGGGAGGCGCAGGAATAACGGCATCCCATGCGGCGTAATTGGCCGGCCAAAACTCGCCGATTGGTTTTATTATCAGCAACCACCAGAACCTTAAGGCCGACCAGGGCATCGGGTGGGGCGATTACTTCCGAGTCATTTATATTGCGGGTGAAGCGCGCCTTGAAACTGAAACAGGACCCTACGGCGGGCTGAGAACTGACCTCCAACTTACCGCCCATCGCATCGACCAACTCCTGGCTGATGGTCAAGCC
>NVRO01000074.1 GCA_002400895.1 Planctomycetota bacterium | reverse complement strand
CACTACATTTGCGTCCTCGGGCAATAAGCTTATACAAGCGGGGCCCACGCCGGCACAGCACCTCGAGGCGGGCATCAGTACATCCACAGGATGTAGTCAGGCGTGTAATCACGATGCCTTCACTGCCCTGGATGGAAAAAGGAAATTCCAAGGGGAACTTGTTGTGCTGGTAAACATCTCCCAAATCAACCGAATTTATCTCGACCACGAAATGGCTCACGGATATACCAGCTTCGATGGCAATCATCGGGGCAACAGCACCATCGGAGCGCTGCGGACCATTCTGGTTTCCCTGGTGGTTGGGGTCACCGGAACCACAAGCGGCAACCAGTACACAAATGAGAGCAGGTAGTTGTTTCATCCTATTTACGTTCACGAATGATGGCTTTAACATTCCAATCTTTGGTTTCAATTCCACTGTCTTCGGGCCAGGTGCAACGGAGTACGGCATTGTGGTGGCCGACCGGAGCATCCGCACCAACACTCACCTTGAGCACGTAGAACTCACCGGCTTGCTTTTCAACCAGTTCGGTGGTGAACAGCTCGGGACCGATTATCTCTATGGAGGGCAGGGCCAATTCAAGACCGACCTGGGAAGTGCGCACATTGATGCGCCGGGTACGACTCTGACCGCGATTCATCAGACCGAAAGTCAAACGCTGATCGGGGTCATAACGAACCGGCCCGAAAATATTTGCCTGGATCACGAATTCGAGGTTTCGCCCCATCGTGGTTTCGGCAATCGCACTTTGATAAATATGTCCGTCACCGAGCTCCGCTCCAATCGACACCCGGAACCAGCGTAAGTGACGCTCACCATCGGCATGAATCTCACGGCGTCCGGTGTCCGCGATGTTGATTCCGTCGGGCATCTTCAACCAGTTCAAAATCTCAAAATCCTCCGCTGCGACTAAGGCGATTTCAATCATTGGAGAAGTGCTGTTGAAGGTGATCTTGCTAACATCACCAAACCTCGCTTCCTTGGGAGACATTTCGAACAACTGGTGAATGAATGCCTCGACCTGCAGGATGCGCGGCATCTGAGTGCCGTTGCCACGTATGGTTATTTTCGATGCCTTCTCGTTGGAATACTGCGCCGACTTGAAAACACCGCGGACATATCCGCTTGAGCCTGCCGGAATTTCATCGTTCAGAACATATGGCTTGCCCTCGACTTCAATCATGGCGTCGGTACAACCACAAGAACTGTCAATCCCGGTAACCACCACCGCATCATCACCATTGACCACGAAGGGGAACTCGAGGATCATCTCCTGGTGTTGAAAAACATCACCCAAATCCTCGGTCTCCTTGGAGAATTCCAAAAAAGACGAAGAGAATCCGGCAGCAATAGCATCAAGTGATGCTTGCGGGTTGGCTGGGTCGAAACCTGATAACACCGACTCCGGCTGTTGTTCGCCGCAGGAGGCGAGCAAAAGAAGTGGTGCAAAATGGAACAGAGTCTTCATCTTCGGGGTTGGGAGGATTGGTCGGGGCGAACCAGACCGGCAAGCTTTATGCGCCGCTCCAGTTGGGTAAGTTTACCCTCCACTTCATGGTCGAGGATGAGCACCAAATCACCATGAATCGGGCCAGCGGGGAAATCACCCGGCAGGCTGAGACGGAGGCGATAAGTGTTTGGTTCCCCCAAGGTTAGGCAATCGGCCTCAACTCCGGAAATACCTTCGATGCGCCATTTTGGAGTTTTCAAGGTGCCCCGAACACAGCCGATGTCCACGGTGGTCTGAACCGGCACTCCAACTGTCATTGCACCTAAGGGCAAGATACGCGGCGGTCGGACCCACACGTCGCCACCAAGTTCCCAACTCACCGGAACAATAAAACTCAACTCATTGTCGGCAAAGACTTTTAAATACATGGTGTTTTGTCCCTCAACCATGCCCGCGGGGAACTTGAGCAGCAATTCGTGTCTGCTACTGGCATCTCCGGAAGGCACTCCCTCAAGTTCACAGCCGGGCGCCAACCCCAACACTCTGGTCAACTTGAATGGCTCGCGACCCACCACTTCCAGTTTCCGTTGGTGTGCTTTTTCCGGGTCGAGCGGCCCCAGTTTCATCAGTTCGGGCATCAACATGAACCACGGCTGCAATTCTGCCGAAACCTTGAGCGTCGCCGGCAGCCCCGGACCGCTTCCGCTCACCTCTATCTCAACACTCTTGTGCCCGGTGAATCCGGCGGTGGAAAATTCGGCCACTACCGAGGCAAACACCCCGGCACTCAACTCAACCCCAAGCGCCTGACGGTGGTCTGCCCCGATTTCCACTCGAGGATTCAGACATCCGCAACTTGGACGTAAACCGTCAATGGTGACCGCTTGCTGACCCACTTGGAACGGGAATCTGACGGTAATGTTCTCCCCCGCCATCTTGACGCCCAAATCAAGTTGCTGCTGCTCGAAACTGAGCCCCTGCGGTATTCCTGGCGCACACCCGAGAGCCAGCAGCGGAATTGCCCGGGCCAAAACCACTCGCAAGTGGCCAAAACGGTAGTTTCGGCGATCAGATTCCACAGTTGGCAGCCTCAAAACCTCAGCTCTGGCTGGTTCCGCCCCAAGCAGAGTTGCTCTGCGGTGAGCGAAAGGACACTATACGGGGCGTGCGCGTCTTCTCGCCCGCCCTTCTCCTGGTGCTTGCATGCTTGCTGCCGGCCTGCGCCAGTTGCCCAACCGGAGCAGCGGTACGCATTTTGCGTCCCAACTTCGATACCCCGCAGGAATCCGGCGCCTGCTTTCTTGCAGCTCTGGCTTGCAACAAGCCTGACAGCGAATACTTGTGCTTGTCCGAAGAACTCAAGCGCAAGCATGGGGCGACCTTGGATGGATGGATTCTCGCCCGTCAAGACATACGCGCCGAAGCAGGCGTGGCTATTAACCGCGCTCACACTTTGCATGCAATCGAAGAAAGGCAGCATCCTGAGGGGATTGTGGTCTGGTGGGGCTTTAACGAAAAGCCACTGCTCGGATTACTCATGCAACAGCAGCATTACTTCGACATCTACGTTGACCAGGGCAATAAAGTTGGTGCATTTCTGGACGCCGCACCGGCACAACTCATTGAAGTCGAAGGCAAGCGACTGCGGCTGGCACTCGAAGACTCCTTACTGCGCACCCTCGGAACCGACCCGGCCGTCACCAAACTTGTGATTGGCAGCGAATGGAAGGTCGGCGGGGTATTGGTAGCAGATTAGCCCGTACCATCCGGACAGGTGTCACTTTCGAATTCCCAATCAAGGTCATCGTCCAGGACATCCTTCAGGCCCAACTTCTTGAGTCCGGAAATCGTGCGTTCGGCGAATACCTTGGCACCATGGGGACCAGTATGCGGCAACAGCGCAGCGAACTTGCTGGGACCGAGTTGGGATACGATATCGATGTCGCGAGTGTCACACAAAATCACCCCGACAATCGCCAACAAGGTGGCATCATCCAATTCTCCATCGCATGAGAAACTCACCTCACTGCATGGGAAACGGAAGCGGTGGGCGCGCTTGCGTTCCTCATCGCGACGATGGTTGTAATAGGGAGCAGAGAACAGACCGTTGTCCTGTTGGGTAATGTTGGCAACGAAGGAGTCTTCCTCCTCGCCGCCAAGAATGTCGTCGCGATGCTGGAGAATGGCTTCATCGTCGGGAATCCCGAGTTTTGGGCGTACCGGGGTCGGAACACCAAATGGAGAGCCGAGGCGTTCCGACATAGCAGCAAGGTCGAGCGGCATTTCCAGGGCGCCCTGGGCACCGACGAATCGTGCCAGCCCATCGGCATCGACATTGTTGCCGAAGCTCATTATCCACACCAGCACGCGTTGCTCACGAACGCATGTCATTACCCACTCGTGCAGGGAATGAGCAGAGAAAATGCGTGGGTCAAGCAGAAGATGGCCGTCAATTTCAGCACAGTCGAGCGCCGCAAAATCGGCGATGACGGAAACCGTGCCAATCGCATCCCCGGCTTGGGCAGCCGCATCCTGAGCAGCAGCGACCAGATCCTGGTCAGCGGAAACAATGGTCAAATCTCGTGCGGGTGCAGCCATGGTAAGTATCAACCAGCCAGTTCGGCGTTGTGGTGTACATCTTGGACGTCGTCATTGTCTTCAATCGCGTCCATCAAATCATTAATTTTGCCGAAAGCTGTTTCGTCCACCTYTACAGAATTGTTGGGAATGTAGCGGATGGCCGAATCAACCAATTCGTAACCGGCGTCTTCAAGCGCGGTCTTGAGCCCGATGAAGTTGACCGGCTCAGCAGTAACTCCGAGAATTTCCTGTTCCTCGGTGGTTACATCCTCGGCGTCAGCGTCAAGCGCGGTCATCATCAACTCGTCGACATCAACCCCTTCACGCTTTACAGCGAAGGATGCCTTGCGGTCGAACATCCACATTACCGAACCACTGTTGCTGAGCGAACCGCCACGACGGTCGAGAATGTAACGCAAATCAGGGGCAGTCCGATGACGGTTGTCGGTCAGGGCTTCAATGATAATGGCTACCCCATTTGGCCCGTAGGCTTCGTAGATAACCTCTTCGAAGGCCGCACCACCCAGCTCTCCGATYCCCTTCTTGATTGCTCGCTCAATCGAATCCTTGGGCATGTTGTCGGAGCGTGAGCGCTCGACTGCATAACGGAGTGGCAAATTCATGTCCAAGTCGCCACCGCCATTGCGTGCGGCAGTGGTGATCAGCTTGGCCCACTTGCTGAAGATTTTCCCGCGCTTGGCATCAACCGCCGATTTCCTGCGCTGAATGTTGGCCCAATGTGAATGTCCAGACATCTCTCCTCTATTGTAACTGCGAGGATAAAAGAAAACCGCCGTCAACATCGACGGCGGTTTTAAAACAACAAGTTGCTGAATGAATCAGCGCTTGACCCACTGGAAGGCACGGCGTGCGCCGCGCAGACCGTACTTCTTACGCTCAACCATGCGCGGATCGCGAGTCAGATGGTTGCCGCCACGAAGAGCAATCAGGGAGTCCGGGTACATCTTCAACAAAGCGCGAGCGATGCCGAGGCGGAGGGCGCCGGCCTGACCACTCGGTCCGCCACCACTTACGGTCGAAAAGACATCAATCTTCTCGTGTACACCAAGGGTCTTCAACGGACCAACGACGGCGTTACGGTCAACCTGGCGTTGCAAGAAGGAATTACCATCGCGGCCATTAACGGTGACCTGTCCACTGCCAGGACGAATACGCACCCTAGCAACCGAGGTCTTACGACGTCCGGTACCCCAGTGGTACTCCTTGGCAGCAGGCTTGACGACCCGGCCTGTGGGGTCGACTTGGGGTTCTTCGACTTCCTCGACCGCAATGGCCTGGTCGCCGACTTCCTCTTCCGGGGCGTTAGTGGTGTCTTCCATGGATCAACCGAGCTTTTCGTAACCTGCCGGTTGTTGGGCGCCGTGCGGGTGCTCGGAACCAGTGTAAATTTTAAGCCGCTTCAGCATTTGGCGACCAAGAATAGTTTTCGGCAACATCCGCTGAACCGCCTTACGAATAATGCGGTCAGGATGATGTTCCATGATGTCGGCGTAAGTCTCCTCGGTACGACCACTGGGGTAACCGGAATAACGAGCGTAAGTCTTTTTCTCGGATTTGGCACCTGTTACCCGAATCTTTTCGCAGTTAATTACCACCACCGAGTCACCACAATCAAGATGAGGGGACCAGGAAGGACGATGCTTGCCAATCAACATGACGGCAATATCACGAGCCAGACGGCCGAGAATTTGACCCTCGGCATCGACCAGTTTCCACTGGCGATTGACTTCCTGCGCGGTTTGATGTGAGGTACGTGGACGCATGACGAATTTCCCTTCCGCCTAAATCCAACAGCAGGATTGAGCCAAAAGAGCCGCA
>NVRO01000073.1 GCA_002400895.1 Planctomycetota bacterium | reverse complement strand
ACAAGCGCAAGGTTCGTCCGGATCGCGCCGATGTGTTTTGCACCTTGGCTGAGGGCATAAAGGGCGAGCGTGCGGTTGAATGGGGTTTGGTTGACGGTATTTTCCCGTCCTCCCGATTTGATGAAGAAATGGAAAATCGATTACGCCAGATTGCTGGAGATGGCCATCCTCAACGCAAGGGCGTCACTCTCGACGGTCTTAACCCCGAAGTTCGTGAAGACGGAGTCAGCTATCGTCACTTGCAACTCAAGCTGGATAAAACCCAACGTGTTGCCACCATCGAGTTGACGGTTCCGGACGAACTTCCGGACTTGCCCAATACTCCTTCCGAACTCGGCGCCGACTGGTTTGCTTTGCGCGCTTTCCGCGAACTTGATGATGCCATTTTGCGTTTGCGGTTCAACCACTCTGAAATCGGCTTGATTCTGCTGCGCACAGGTGGTTCGCGCGAATCCATGCTCAAGCTGGACAACCAGCTTGACAGCAATCGCGAAGATTGGTTTGTCAATGAAGTCATTCACTTCATGAAACGAGTGTTCAAACGAATCGACTGTACTGCCCGTAGTTTCTTCGCCCTGATTGACCAGGGATCAAACTTTACCGGTTCTCTGTTCGAATTGGCGCTGGCCGCAGACCGCACCTTCATGCTTGATGAAGATGGAGTCCAGGTCGAGTTGACGGCCATGAACGGGGGCAGTTTCCCGATGGCGAATGGACTGACTCGTCTCCAAACCCGCTTCTTGTCCGACCCGGATTTCGCCGATAGTGTCGCTGCCGAGAGAGGTGCGCTCGATACCGGACGTGCAGATGAACTTGGTTTGGTAACCATGGCCGCTGATGACATCGATTGGGATGACGAAGTGCGTCTGGCAATCGAAGAACGTGCCTCCTTGTCTCCCGATTCCTTGACCGGTATGGAAGCCAACTTGCGTTTCCCCGGCCCTGAAACCATGGAGACCAAAATATTCGGACGCCTTTCCGCATGGCAAAATTGGATCTTCCAGCGTCCCAACGCCGTCGGTGAACGCGGCGCTCTCACTCTTTACGGTCAACCGACCAACCCCGAATTCGATTACAACCGCACCTGATTCATGTCCGTAATCTCCTCCGATTTAATCCCCAACAACGTTGACCTCGAAAGCAACCGCAAGTTGCAAAAGGCCTTGGTCGCATGGCAGCCAGCATTCAAGGAGTGGTGGATGGACATGGGACCCGAAGGGTTTCAGCAGGACGACATCTATCTGCGTACCGCTATCAGTGTGGACAAGTCCGGATGGGCGAATTACGGCTACGTCAAAATGCCCGACTACCGTTGGGGTATTTTCCTGACTCCGGTTGATCCACAGCGGAGAATTGGTTTTGGCGACAATCCAGATGGTGAAGTATGGAGCCAGGTCCCTGGTGAATACCGCAAGGAGTTACGTCGCCTGATTGTTACCCAATGCGATACCGAACCGGCCTCGGTCGAACAACAACGACTGCTTGGAAAGAGCGCTCCCAGCCTTTATGACATGCGCAACCTGTTCCAGGTCAATGTTGAGGAGGGCCGTCATCTATGGGCGATGGTTCATCTGTTGCACGAATTCTTCGGGCGCGATGGCCGCGAGGAAGCCGAACAAATGCTTGAACGACGTTCAGGCAACAAGGACTGCCCGCGGATTCTCGAAGCATTCAACAAGCCGATCGAGGATTGGTTGGCATTTTTCTGTTTCGCCATGTTCACCGACCGCGATGGCAAATTTCAACTGGGTGCCCTCGCCGAATCTGCCTTCGACCCACTGGCACGTGCCACTCGCTTCATGTTGACGGAGGAAGCTCACCATCTGTTTGTCGGCGACGCCGGAGTTTCCCGCACGATTCAACGCACCGTCCAATTGATGAAGGAATTGCCCGAAGGCGATGTTCGTCAAGGTGGTGCGATTCCGCTTGAGATAATTCAAAAGTACATCAATGAGTGGTACTCCGCGTCGCAGGATCTCTTTGGTGGTGAAGACAGTTCCAATGCTGCGAACTACTTTGCCGCCGGCCTCAAGGGGCGTTTCGGTGAGTCGAACGAAAGACGCTACACCGACCACACTGCTCTGGACAGTTTTTGTGAACTGAAATGGATGGAAAATGGAAAGATGTCAAACCATCAGATTCCTACTCGTCGTGCCATGAATCTGGATCTGGCTAATTCCTACCGTGAGGACTGCGAAAAGGCGCTCAAACGCTGGAACAAGGTCCTGGATGGTGCAGGTATGAGCGAACGCATCTATCTACCCGCATTGGCATTCAATCGTAATGTCGGCGTTTTTTCCGGACACTGTTACGACGTTGAGGGAAACCCTGTAAGTGCCGAAGAGTTTGCACGGAAATCAGTGGATTGGCTGCCGAGCGAGGCGGAAAAAGATTATGTAAAGTCGTGCATGGTGCAGTGCACCAAGCCCGGAGAATTTGCCAATTGGATTGCGCCACCGGCAAAGGGATTGCATGGGCAACCGATCGATTACAAATACGTCAAGTTCTGCAGAAATTAATTACGATGACCACAACTGCTACTTCTGTTTTGCGTAGCCATGTCTGCGGGGACTGGTTCAGTGGAGAGGGCGAAGGAAGTCCTCTTTTTAATCCGACTACCGGTACCGAAATTGCCCATTGCAGCACTCTTGGTCTGGACTACGCGGCCGCTCTGGACTACGCGCGCCAAACCGGTGGACCTAGGCTGAGGGCCATGAGTTTTGCAGATCGTGGCGCCATGCTCCAGGCAATGGCGGAATCACTGCATGCCCATCGCGAAGAGTTACTCGAGCTCTCCGGTATTTCTGGCGGCAATACTCGCGGTGACGCCAAGTTCGATGTTGATGGTGCGATTGGCACCTTGTCCTACTATGCCCGACTTGGTGGCAAAATGGGTGACGGACGGTTCCTGGTGGATGAAGAAGCCACCAAGCTGTCGCGTAGTCCGCGCTTTGTCGGTCGCCATGTAATGTTGCCGCTGACCGGGGTTGCAATTCACATCAATGCTTTCAACTTTCCGGCTTGGGGTTTGGCCGAAAAGGCGGCTTGCGCCTTGCTGGCGGGAATGCCGGTGCTTAGTAAGCCGGCGACCAGCACCTCGATTCTGGCCGAACGCATGGTGGCAATCTGGGTTGGAGATAAAGTCATGCCGGCAGGCGCATTGTCGCTTGTTTGTGGTGGTGCCGGCGACATGCTGGACCATGTGACCGGTCAGGATGTAATTGCCTTTACCGGCTCCGCAGATACCGCCGCACGCATCCGCTCGGGGCAGGCAGTGCGAGAGAACTCGACCCGATTGAACGTCGAGGCCGACAGCCTTAACGCCGCAGTTATCGGCGAGGATCTTGAACCTGGCTCGGTGACCTGGAATTTATTCATTCAGGAGGTTGCCAAGGACATGACCCAGAAGGCTGGACAGAAATGCACTGCCATTCGTCGGGTGTTTGTTCCGACCGAGTATCTGGACGCCGCCAAGCAGGAATTAAGTGAAGAACTCGACGGAATTGGTGTCGGTGACCCCAGCACCAAGGGTGTGCGCATGGGACCTTTGGCTTCGATTGCCCAACTTGAAGATACTCAAGACGGTATTCGAGCATTGCTTGAATGTTGTGAAATCGTGCGCGGTGAAATCGGGTCAGGCGAGCTGGTCAGCGGAGACTTCGAGGCTGGTTGTTTTCAAACCTCCGTGCTGCTGTCACTGAAGGATGGAACCAATGGTGAATTAATTCACCAACGAGAGGTCTTTGGACCGGTTGCGACCCTAATTCCATATCAAGGTGGAGCGGAAGTAGTTGCCGAATTGGTTCGTCTGGGCCGCGGTAGTCTGGTCACTTCGGTTTATTCTGATAATCGTAAATTTGTCGAAGAAATGATGTTTGCCATTGCCCCCTTCAATGGCCGGATTAATTTCGCCAGCGCCAAGGTTGCCGAACATTCAATGGGCCCGGGCACGGTGTTGCCGAGCTTGATTCATGGTGGTCCGGGACGCGCCGGTGGCGGCGAAGAACTTGGTGGCAAGCGAGGCCTTCGTCTTTACCTGCAACGCACCGCATTACAGGGCGACGAGCCGATGTTGTCGCGGATGTTGACCGACGCCCTGGTCAGCTCATTGGACTGAGCAGGACACACCAGCGGGGCTTGGAGCAACTCTCAGGGGGAGAAGGTCGGTGTGATTTCAACTACCTGACTGAGTGAGTTGTTACCATTTTCAAGACGTCAGACAGCCTGGAAGTAGACCGTGTTACCAGCAAGCCATGATTTTGCGGGAAGTCTAAAGTCAGTAGTCCATTTGCCATTAAGGTCTAGTTGGCCGATTACGCCGGGGTTGCCGCCAGCCATCGGTACGATTCCCAGAGTAGTTCCGAAACTGCGTTCCCAACCGGCCAGCAAAGCGAAAGTGTGTCCGGGAGGACCACTCATTGCCAGGCGCAGGGTGCGGCCAAGGAAGGCCTGACCATCCACCCCAAAGTTGTAGGGGACATGCTCGAATGCGCCAATGTCACCACGCCCATCAAGCGCTCGCAGGTTRCCATTGAAATCGTGACCCAATCCTCCGAGTGGAGCAGTACCAACGGCAAGGGAATTGGCYCCCATTATCATCGTTGTACCGACGAAGTCAGGGTCTCCGACAATGTTTCCGCCAATGCCATCAGCGGCCGTATCTTGCAACAGATTGGTTTCGAAACTGAAGTTGCCTGGCATCAGGGCGAAGTCCTGAATATCACCACCGTTGGCGTGGAAGATGTTTCTGAACAAGTTGGCGTGGGGGTATTGCGAAATGGGGTCGGGAGTGACCAGGCTGACTGCAGCTTTACCTGGARTGGAAACACCGTTACCAACAAGGYTGCAACTGTTCATGGTCAGGTCACATGGTCCACCTCCGCCGATTACCTGAATGCCGTGTTGACCGAAGTTACTGATAACCGTGTTCTCGACATTAAATACCAGTTGTGCATCCGGACCGATGGCTTCGGCATGGATCCCATGGTCGGAGCCACCGTGGAGTCGGCTGCGCTGGACGTTGACTTTAATGTGCGCCTGGTCTTCGGCAATAATTGTCAAAGCTGAATCGGCAGCACGCACATCGGAAAGACGCAAGTCAAAGTTAAGTCGTGCATTCCCAGATAATTTGACATGAATCAGAGTTCCGGCAGCGACCGTGACTTGCTCCATCTTGACGTTGACATGGTGCCCGGAGCTGCCTCCCCCAATCACACGTACGAACTTTTGTGCTCCGGTCACGGTAAGGCCATGGAGAGTCAAGTCACCGGAGGCCGGGGAGAGATCAAAATTGCTCATCGCAGAGCCGGCAGTCGCTCCCGGTTCAATCAGTACCGCACCAGGGTTGATTGCCCTTATTGTGATGTTGCCGAGGCCGACCTGAATCGGCCAAGTTTCACGACGAAAACTCCCATCATGGCACAATACCTCAAGCGCATTGCCGGGAGCGCTTCTGGCCACGGCGTAGGTGATTGTCTTGAAAGGTTCGGTGGCGTCACCACTGGCCAGACGGTTGTCGTGACCGATGTTGGGGTCGACGTGAAACACATCTTGCGAGACCACATTTGTGGTAAGCAACAAGATGGAAAATATTGGGAGGATTGAAGGGATTCGCATTTCAGATTTCCTGAAAAAGGGGGTGGTTAGGGGTTTTAAAGCCGAGAAACTCTGCTTGCCTATTGTCCTAAAAATATCACTAGGAAAGTGCTTATTCTTCTGAAAATACAATAAATAAGGTCCAGGGGAAGTCAATAAGAGGCCAAAAGTTCTTTTTTGACCCTCAGATCCTCTTAGTTGAGTACTGAAACGACCACAGAATCGCTGACGAAGGCGGTTCCGGTCTGCTCGGTCACGAAACACAGGGTAATCTCGGCACCAATCAGGCTTGTGGCGATGGTATTCGGAGCTGCATCGAGGATGGCTGCT
>NVRO01000072.1 GCA_002400895.1 Planctomycetota bacterium | reverse complement strand
AGCATCTCTGGAACCAAGGAGGCGAATTGTGGCTGGGGACTCCCGCGGGATTGGTACGGTTCGACGTGGCGTACCTGAATGTCATCGGCACGATCGACCGTAATTCAGGATTGGTCGGCAACCGGGTGTCAGGAATCGCGTTGGCGCCGCCGGTCACCATCTCTTCGGGCAACACCACAGTGACGCTGCCCGCCGCGCTCTACCTTTCGCACAATGGCGAGGGTTCGACCCGTCCGGGTGCGAGCGCCCTTGAGGTCTCAACGCTGCAGGTGATTCAGCAACTGCAGGTCGACATGCTGCCCAGCAACGATGTCAGGGCCATCGCCGCCGACTGGTGGGGTGTGCACATCGCCACCAGCGAAGAGCCGCTGGTGCACTGGCAAGCCGCCACCTCGACGATGGAGGCTGGCAGCTCCTCGTGGATGCTGCTCGCCTGGCCGGTTCGAAAACTTGTGAGCGATGGCCGCACTCTCGTGGTGGTGACCCCAGCTGGAATCGATCGCGTMGATGTGCAGGGAGCCCAGCACGCTGTGGTCGGCTCCGWGGTGCTCACCGGAACCACGTCCGCATGGGTCGGCTCGACCGGCATGTGGGCCACCGCGGGYRACGGGCTGCAYGGCTGGACGSCATGGCCRGCGTTCATCGARCTCGACCGGGAGTCGATGCGTCGCGCCGATCCTCTCACYGTSACATTCTCYGGYTTCAGTGYCGATATCACCGACTCGACTCGYCCGGGCCAGTGGACGCARCTCATCTCYGCGTCKGACAACGTCACMACCTCGMTRCAGGCTGGCGGCATMTCCCCGGGRTCCATCCCKCTGCATCAACTGTCYYTGACCATGTCCAGCCCGGTCASCGGAGCRGCGGTSTGGGTCTCATCGCACAACCTCAACTACAGCGGCACCTGGAACCTGACGGAACTCAGTCCCACTCTTRCCGCCGACTTCGACCTCGCCGCCCGCCGCGGCGCGCTCACACCCGCCGGGAGAGACCTGCACATCCAACTCCAGAGCACGCTCAATGGCTCGATCGAGATCCGCTTCACTTACGATTGGACCCGTTCTGAGAGCCCGGTCGCGCTGCTCGACCTGTTCGACCGTCCTGATGACGGCGGCGGAGTGCTCACCGCTGAGTGGACACCGAGCAGCGACCATGGATGGGCCGCCTACCGCATCTACCTCAAGGTGGGCAACTGGACGACGCCGCCAACGGCCTTCGAMCTGAYRTCAGCSACGTACGATGCGCGCRTTCCGGTGTGGACCGTGACGATGGCGRACATCGCCACCGCYGAAGGTCAGCCGATCATGGATGGCGATGACATCCAYGGYATCGTCGTGCAGGAGTATGCTGACGGKTCYCTGGGTGAACCGTCYGACATCATCGGACCRGCGCAGKCTTCCGACGAGGTSCCWGCACCACCTGCTTGGGCKAATGCTGGCCCMGCYGASGGRGGTGAGGAYGGTGACCTCTACGTCGAGTGGGAGGAGTGCAGCGCGCTCGACCACGCCGGCACTCGCMTCTGGGCTGTGCGCACCGAGATCACCGACGCCATCGGATTGCCGCAACAGGGTYCSGAYGTRCACRAGGATTCGAACAGCACMGTGCTCAGGCTYGAGMGGGGYMGRGTCTACTGGGTGGCSCTMACCTGCGTGGATGAGKCGGGACAGCACGACCCSGCGAACGCGACCATCGTYGGACCGGTSGTYCCCACWGGRGGGGTCGATGACGGCATCCCWCCGGCACCGGTGGAGGACATCAAGGCGTACGATACMCCCGACGACGAGGGCGGCATGATCACCGTYGAATGGACRCCGAACAMCGARTCYGACTGCGCTTGGCATGCGGTCATGGCTCGTCCGSTCMGYGCTGAMGAGGATGACACCCAGCCACCCGCCGACGCACTCGACTTCCTCAACTCGACCATCGTGGCCGACTGTGAGAGCGGCATGGCGAACATCTCTGACTGGGGAGGCCTTGCGCTCGAGGACAACGTGCTCTACTGGATCACCGTCGTGGCCTATGACGTATGGGGCAACGGCGACCTGATCGATGTCACCATCGTGCAGGCGAGTCCCGAACGGAACATGTTCGGTTCCGATCCACCTCCGCGGCTGCAGAACCTGAGCGCCTGGGACCACCCCGATGACGATGGCAGGGCAGTTGATGTCGAATGGGATGCGAGTGAGGTGATGGACTTCGGCTACTACGTGGTATGGGCTTCYGACCATCCGGTGGACGACCTCACGGYGMTCTATCCGRACTGCCGYGMCGACTTGGCCGCCTGYGGMGCGACGGTGCTCGACMGGCAGTACTCCATYGACGGCAGYTCGATGCGYGTGGCAGTGACSATCACGACCGCCATCTAYGGTGGYGATTCGGTCGTCAACGGCACWCCSGGAATCATCMGYCCCGACRTTCCGCTCTAYGTGACGGTSACCGCCCACGACCTGCTCGACGCWGCCTTCCTCACCCRCTTGCCTGCGGTGGTGGTCACACCGATCGACAACCGCGATGACATCGTTCCGCCCGACCGACTCGAGGYACCCGTGGTGACTGATTTCCCCGATGACAACGGCACGGCYGTCTACGTCGAGTTCACCCCGAGCGGCGCMAGCGACCTCGACCACTACGAGGTGTAYGCGGACATCATCAAGTWCACCAGCACRGGCCCGCGCCARCCGGCGATGGTGRTCGGCAGGGAMGTGCAGCAGCCTTTCATGCTCACCAAYCTCTCCGAYGGCCAGTCGATCATGTCCGGCATCCCGGTCTACGTGGCMATCGTTCCAGTCGACTCGAGCGGMAAYGCCCACCGAGACCAKTTGAAYGTRGGCARCGGCAGAGCWGTCGAYAACTCGGAYGAGGACCCCGGRGCACATCTGCCCGATGTCGATTTCAGTGYCRKCTGGAGCAAGCATGGTGAGAGCATCGAGRTCGAATGGGTRCCSCTCACCGGCACCGRCATTCGCGGTTATCGCATCTACGTMAGCGAGGAGCGCTTCGAGATGACAGGAGAGGCCGCGCTGCTGAAGGAGGGCATAGTCGGCTCCTTCTGGGAGCTTGACGAGTGGCAACAGGATGTGCCCTTCGACAACTCGACTGAGTGGTACATCGCGGTGGTGGCCTTCGACGGTGAGAACTGGAAGCACGCCGTGCGCTCGAAGGAGATCAAGGCATTCGATTCGACATCGAGTGAGGAAGATGGCCCCGGTAACAACGAAGCGACCGCGGGCATCGGCGACCTGCTGACCCTCAACAACGTGCTCTCGGTGCTGCTGATGCTCGCCATCATGTCGATCATCTTCATGATGGTGCGGGTCCGCCACAACCGGCGTGACAACCAGGCATGGGAACTGGTCACCGGGGCGTGGGGTCTCCCTCAGGACAAGGAGGACGGGAGTTGGGGTGACGCCAGCGAGTCGCTCAGCGCACCCGCGGCTCCGGATGTGGACCTCGAGGGCACTCTCATGCCGGCCGCCTCCGCCATCCATGCAGAAGAACGTGAGGCCTCAGACACCGGTATCACCCCTGCTCGCGCCACCGCGCCCACAGATGCCAGCGCCCGCCTCGCCGACCTCGCCTCCGACCTGTTCGATGAACCGCGCAAAGGGGACGATGCGGACGAAGACCTCGACTCGCTCATCGACGATCTCCTGTGAGTTCAGAGATGGGATTCCAGAGAACCGCGACTGAGCATTGATGGCCACGGCTCCTATGGAGCCGTCGGGTGTGCGCGTGGGTGAGACTGACGGCGTACCGCAGGAACTGGTGTTCACCACCATGCGAACCGAGGGATGGCGGGTGGCGCACCTCGATGCGCACCTTGGGCGGATGCGCGAGCACGCTGGTCGTCTGGGGATCGCTTGGCCTGAGGATGCGCGTGCGAAGGCAGGGGCAGCCCTCGTCTCCAACATGCCGACCGACCTAAACTCGCTCATCCAGCTGAGCCTGACCGCTGCCGGTGTCTGGGCGGCTGAATCCCGCCCGCTGACAGAAGACGATGAAGTTGCATTGACCTGTATCACCCACGAGGCTCCGCGCTGGTCGGATGGTTTGACTGGAACCAAGCATGGTGGCTGGGAGCCGTACATGGTKGCCAAGCGGGCCGCGGTGAAGGCTGGRGCGGATGTGGCGCTGCTCATCCACGACGAAGCGGTGGTAGACGCCGATYGTGCGACTCTGTTGCTGCTCGACGACGATGGCACCGCCTGGTATCCCGACCCTGGAYTGGGTGGAGTGCGCTCGCTCACGCTCGAGAGCATCGCTCCCGGACTGGTCTCCGAGGGCATACCTGTGCATTCCGGTAGAATCACCGCCACCATGCTCGTCAGGGCACGCGAGGTGGTGCTGCTGGGAACCGGCATCGGTGTGGCTGCCTTGACCGCTCTCGACGGTGAGCCGGTGGGGGCCGAGGGCGATGACGACTTCCGCAGCCTGTGCGCCAACCTTCATCAGCGTGCCCTCGAAGACGGGTGGGTCGAYCTGGAGGGCGAGTCGTGATCGTTCGCAGATGGCCCTTCGGTGACGACGAGTTGCTGCTGCTCGGCCTTGCCAACCGCCTACGCTCGGCCGGGTTGTGGGGCGAGTCCACGCTGCATGGGGCMCCYGACGAGTTGMTGCTGCTCTCAGGRGGRCCRCTGTCCGACCTAGCGGAGATCAGCGCTCTCGCTGGGCCACCGACCCTCCGAGCGGTCTGTCGCCAACCGGCTCGCTCTGAGCAGCCTCCACTCAGTTCCGCCGCCTCAGCGCTCGCGGGAGAGGTGACTCTGGGATTGCCCGAGAGCGAATGTGTTTGGGTGGTCGAATCATGGAAGAACGGCCGCTGGGTGCATCGGTTCGAGGTGCGCGGTGAGAATCTCGCTGCCTCCCTGCGCCCGCTCGGTGGGCTCTCACCCGATGTGGAATCGAAGGGTGTGGACCTCGGATTGCTGCCTGGTAATCTCGCTGGGCTGCTCACCTACGACCTCGTGCAGTGGACCGAACCCGTGCGACTGCGCAACCTTCCACGCCCTCGTGACCTGCTGGGGCTGCTCTACCGCTGCGACCGCTGGCTGGTGCACGACCGCCACGCCGGCAGCCTGACGCTCGCATGTCTGGATGAGGATGTCTGGGCGCACCAGACGATCAACTGCGTCGAAGCGTGGCTCGAGGATGGCTGCCCCCATTCGCCATCGGATGACGCGTCAACCACCTTCCCCCTGCCTGCACCAACATCCACCATCACCGATGAGGAGCACGCGGCGGCGGTGCGCACCGTGCATTCCTGCATCGAGCAGGGATTGCTCTACCAGCTGAACTACGGGAGAGCGTGGGAGGGAAGCATCGACTCACCTTGGCGAGTGTTCGAGGCGCTGGCCGTGCGCAACCCAGCGCCCTTCTCAGGTTGGCTGCACGCTCCCGACCTCGGCTGTGCTCTCGCCTCCTCGAGCCCGGAACTGCTGCTGTCGCAGAGTGAAGGACGACTTTCCACCCGACCGATCAAGGGAACCTGCCCGCGCGGTCGAACTCCCGAGGAGGACGCTCGCCAGCGGCGGGCGCTAGCCGCCAGCCGCAAGGAACTGTCCGAGCACATGATGCTCGTCGACCTCGAGCGCAACGACCTCGGCCGCGTGTGCGCCACGGGAAGCGTGCGCTGGTCGGACTGGCGCATCGAGACCTTCCCAGACGTGCAGCACATGGTGAGCGAAGTCCAAGGCAGGCTGAGGCCGGGGCTGGACGGTTGGGACGCGCTGCAGGCGCTGTTCCCGGGGGGGAGCATCACCGGCTGTCCGAAGACCGTGACCGTGGCGAGCATCGATGAGTTGGAGGGCGAGCCGCGACGGGCGTGGACCGGCTCGCTCGGACATCACGACCCGCGCACCGGCGTCTCAGCGTGGAACATTCTGATCCGCACCTTGGAGGCGGAACGGGGTGACGCTGGCGAATGGAGAGCGAGGGTGAAGGCCGGTGGAGGCCTCGTCATAGAGTCAGATCCGCAGCGGGAGGTGGCGGAGGCGAAGTGGAAGGCGCGCGGCCTGCTGGAAG
>NVRO01000071.1 GCA_002400895.1 Planctomycetota bacterium | reverse complement strand
ATCCCCACCCACCCCAAAGCTGGTCTGCTCCCATCAGTACATACAACAAATGACTTCAGCCCCGCGTACCGACTTCGCACTGCGACTGGACGAGCTGAGTCTAAACCGTGGCAACAAACGGCTATTTCAAAGCCTCAGTCTTGAAATGTCGGTGGGTGAATCAGGCGTAATTGTCGGCGCCAATGGCAGCGGCAAGACATCGCTGGCGTTGGCCATATGCGGCTTGTTGAAGCCACGTGCTGGTAGCGTCAAGGTGCTGGGACGGGTCGCCTTTTGCCCTCAGGATCCCTGCTTTGCCGGGGAGCTGAGTTGCCGTGAATACCTGAGACAGCTGGCCGCATTAGGCTCAACTGCACCGCGCCTGGTCAAAACACAAGTCGAAGATGCGCTGAACACCTTTGGTCTGCACGATTGGTGTGACCACAAGATCGGTTCACTCTCACGTGGATGGCAGCAACGACTGAATCTGGCGCGAGCCTGGTTGGGCGGCCCTGAGCTGGTGGTGCTGGACGAGCCACATACCGCGCTTGACCCCGAGGGTATTGCACTCCTGAAGGAGGCGATTGAATCTCAGCGCATGACTGCACTGTTGTTGTCTCCACCCGGCACTCCAACCGCGACCCTTGCTCCCACCATCATGGAATTGGAGGTGTCCTGGTGATTCGCTTGATAATCGCCGCGATACGTCAAGCGATTTGGCCGTGGGGCATCATCGGCCTGGCTGCATGGCTGGCAATTGGTAACCAACTCATTCGTACTCATGGTGACTACCTGGCCTGGGTTTCATTCGCTCCGATAATGTTGATGTTCCGCTTTGCCGGAATGTCCGAACAGCGACGGCGAAGTGGTTGGCGGATGGAGGAACGCTTGCGCGACCCGCGGGGATGGCGACTTCCCTCAGCCGAATACCTGGCGGCGGTAGTCAGTTGTGCACTTATTCTCGGAGTGGCATCCTTCCCGGCGATAGCTGCCAGCAAGCTCGCAGCAAGGGACAGCCAGACTGCCGCGGACTTCGCCGAACACCCACTGGTGGTAGCACATAGCGGTTATCTGTGGAGAGTTGTACATCCACATGGAAGACTACCGGCAAACTCTCGTTTGGCCTTGTTGATAGAGTGGGATCACTATCCCCAAAATGACTTCGGCTTCACTCCGGGAAAAATATTTCGCCGTGACTTCACTGCTGCCGAAGCCGAGTCGGGTGAAGTGACGCTGACCCTTCCTCCCGGCGCACGTATTCATTCCGAGTTTGCTCGTGCCGAAGTTGAAGTTCCATATTTCGACAGTTATCCAAAACTGTTGCTCATGCAGTGGCTGTTTTTTGTCGGACTCTTCGGAATCAATCTGTTGTTGGTGCGGCTGCGCATTCGTGCAAGCCTGGCGAGTTTGGCAAGTCTGGCGATTGCCTCGCTGGGACTTTGGCAAGCTCCGGTTGCTCTTCCGGTCGAAGCCGGCCAAACATTGCTCATCAACATGATGGCCGCCGTCAGTTCCTGGATTCCCGACCTCAGAGGATTGTATGCAGTAGGCCTCAACTTTGAACTCAGAGTAGGGGCCAGCAGCACCATTGACATTCTGGGGTGGTTGGGAATCGGCGGACTGGCCTTATTCTTGAGTTTCCGTGCCCGCTATTGGGAGACCAGTTGATGCGCAATGCAATTGCCCTGATTCTGATTGGGCTGGTAGCGGCCCCACTCGCCAATGGGCCGCAGTTGGTGGGAAGCGAGCTGGGAGGCAGCGTGAGGGGCTGGATGGCCTTACGGCGCTTCCATGACGCTGTCTGGCGCGGTGACGATGCCTCCTCGCTGGCTGCGTTAGAGGAGTATTCACACTTCTCACCGCAACTTGCCGGGGCGATGTTCCCGATGGTCGCCCACACCTATGGTATTTCCCATACCGCCCCAGTTTTGCAGTTGAACACCTGGGATGCCCTTGCTGCTGCTACCTCGGCTATCGAGTCCTTACGCCAAGCCTACGGGTGGCTCCCTAACATTGACTATGTGCTGGCCGAGGAGACCTCTATTTATGGGATGCGCTATTTACCGCTGCGACAGAAACTCTCGGAACAAGGCTATACCCTTGTTGAGCCCATCACGGAGAACCTAAGCCTGCTCTTTGCCGCTGGTGGCCTGAACGAAATGGACTCCGACAATATCAAGGCATTCCTGAGCGGAAGCAAAGTCGAGCGCCAAGCATTGCTTGACCAAAAGTGGCGTGCCCTGGCCGAATATGCCAGCCACAGCGACGACATTGACACCCGGAGCGCAGATGAGGAATAAAATCTACAGGTGGAGTTGATTCTCGACCTTCTGTCACAGAATCCCGGCCTGTGGGCATTCGGGCTGCTGGTGCTCTGCGGGCTGGGGTTACCTCCCTGGTCCGAGGAAATCATCATCCTTTGTAGTGGTTATTTCGTCGCCACGGGAGAACTCGACTATGAGCATGCGGTGGGTTGGTGTTGGCTCGGCATCCTGGCCGGCGACTCGCTCATCTATATTCTTGGAAGAACCGTAGGAGAACGGGTTTACGATTGGCCGCTGTTAAGCCGCCACATGGGCACGAAGCAACGGGCCCGCTTTAATCGCCGCTTCCGCAACGAGGGGACAAAGGCTGTTTTCATCGCCCGCTTCATTCCGGGCTTCCGCATGGTTGCCTATTTCGTGGCCGGAAACTTGCGGATGAACTATTTCCGCTTCCTGGTTATCGACTCGATCGGGGCGGTGCTGACGGTGCCCATCTCGGTCTGGCTGGGTAAGGTTTTCTACGACAATCTCGACGCCGGTATTGGTTTAATCCGGGAATTCGAGATTCCGTTGGCTATTGCGGGTGGCTTGGTGCTGGTTTTTTTGCTTTGGAACTCCGGCCGGCGACGACGCATACGCCTGCGGCACTTACTCAACTTGCGGTCGAGGCGGCATCAGATTAAGCCGCCCCGGGAAAGTCTTGACCGACCCTCCGACGATGAGGATGGCTCCTCGCCAAGCTGACTCCGGGCGATTCGGACCGACCAGGGGTGAGGTGACGTAAAACCCACGAATCGGTACAATGTCGGGCTAAATTCAAGCGGCCCCTTCCATGAAATTGGGGAACGCTGCCCCCCCCCACAAACATAAAGATGCAACAACTGCTAGACAGCCTCCCTTGGATTGGTGCCGGGATTGCACTAATCGGTGCCTTTCTTTACCACCGCAAGGTGATGTCATACTCACCCGGCAATGACCGCATGCAAGAACTTGCGCGCGCCATTCAAGAAGGTGCGGTGGCCTTCCTCAAGACCGAGTACAAGGTACTGGCGATTTTCGTGGCAGTCGTGGCCGTAGCCCTCTACTGGCTTGGAGCAGACATGGGTGGCGGTATGGACACCATGGTCGCATTCCTTGCTGGTGCATTTGCCTCCGCCCTTGCTGGCTGGATTGGAATGCATACTGCAACTCGTGCCGCAGTGCGCACCACTGAAGCTGCACGAACTGGGCTCGCCCCTGCACTGACTGTTGCGTTCAGCTCCGGTACGGTGATGGGCTTGACGGTGGTTGGACTTGGCGTGCTTGGTATTGCCACTTTCACCAACCTGTTTGGCACTGACATTAACGCCCTCCAAAGCGTGCTCGGTTTCAGCTTCGGAGCTTCTTCGATTGCGCTGTTCGCTCGTGTTGGCGGAGGTATCTACACCAAAGCTGCCGACGTCGGAGCCGACCTGGTGGGCAAAATCGAAGCAGGAATCCCTGAAGACGACCCGCGCAACCCTGCCACTATCGCCGACAATGTTGGTGACAATGTTGGTGATGTTGCCGGAATGGGCGCCGACCTGTTCGAATCCTATGTGGGTTCCATCATCGCGACCATGACCCTTGGCGCGGTGGCCGTAGGCGGGGGAGCTGGTTTGATTTCCTTGCCGCTTTTGATTGCAGCAGTCGGAATCCTTGTTTCCATCGTCGGTACTTTCTTCGTCAAGACCGAAGACGAAGAAAAGATTCACTCTGCCCTGTTCCGTGGTTTGATGATTGCCTCAGTTCTGCTGGTCGGTGGCGCTTACTGGCTCACCAACATGGCCGGCCTTGACTTCGGTGAGAAATCCGGCATGAACCTGTTCTGGGCGATTGTTACGGGTCTTGCTTCCGGTGTTGCCATCGGCAAGATTACCGAGTACTACACTGCCTTTGAGTGCAAGCCGGTGCAAGGCATTGCCGAGCAGTCCGAGACTGGCGCTGCCACCAACATCATCGGCGGCCTCGGCGTTGGCATGAAGTCAACTGCGCTGCCAGTGCTTGTTATCTGCACGACCATTGGTGTCGCTCACTCGATGGCCGGCGTTTACGGCATTGCGCTTGCCGCTGTCGGCATGCTTTCGACTCTCGGCATCTCGCTTGGGGTTGACGCCTACGGCCCGGTAGCTGACAACGCTGGCGGCATGGCTGAAATGGCAGATCTACCTCCCGAAGTCCGCGAGCGCACCGATGCCCTCGACGCTGTTGGCAACACCACAGCTGCGATTGGTAAAGGCTTTGCGATTGGTTCTGCTGCGTTGACTGCTCTGGCCTTTTTCTCCGCGTTTGGTGTAAATGCTGCAGCCGCCCTTGGCGACGAATTCAGCCTTTCGATTACCGAGCCGGATGTAGTGATTGGTCTCTTGATTGGTGCAATGTTGCCATTCTTGTTTGCTGCCATGACCATGGAAGCGGTGGGCCGCGCGGCCTTCGCGATGATTGCCGAGGTGCGTCGCCAGTTCCGCGAGATTCCCGGCATCCTTGAAGGTACCGCCAAGCCGGACTACGCCGCATGCGTGGCGATTTCGACCCAGGGTTCGATTCGCGAAATGATTCTTCCCGGCATGCTCGCCATCGCTGCACCAATCGTGGTCGGCTTGTACAGCGTGCAGATGCTCGGTGGACTGCTGGCCGGAGCACTGGCCTCAGGCGTAATGATGGCCATCTTCATGGCCAACGCCGGTGGCGCATGGGACAATGCCAAGAAGTACATCGAGAAAGGACACCATGGCGGCAAAGGTTCCGACCCGCACAAAGCTGCGGTTGTTGGTGACACTGTCGGTGACCCCTTCAAGGATACTTCCGGTCCTTCGCTTAACATTCTGATTAAGTTGATGTCCGTAGTCAGCCTGTTGCTGCTACCTTTCTTCGTTTGATTAGATGAGCAACTCTTCTGCTTCCTCTCACAAGGAGACCGCACGCGTGCTGGCCATGGCGCTGGCACACGCTGCAGCGGAATTCAAGGGTGAACAGGTCCGCATACTTGATGTTGCCGACCTGATTTACATCACAGACTATTTTGTGATTGTTACCACCCAAACACCGCGGCAAACGCGCGGCATGGCTGATGCTCTAAACGAGGCGGCCAAAGCTTCGGGTGCCCCGAGCAAGGGAGTTATTGAGGGTAGCCACCGCTCTCCMTGGTTRCTKYTGGATTATGGCAATGTCGTGGTCCACGTGCTGACTGCTGATGCACGTGAGTTCTTCGACCTCGACAACTTGTGGATTGACGCCGACGAAGTCGAAATCCAAGCGGCCTAGTCCGTGCGCCCGGAAGGTGCTGTTATAGTGCCGGAGCTTTATTTTGGTTCATTTACCCCCATACCTTCAAGTTGACCATGAACAAATTCAAACTGATTGCTCTCCTCCTGTGTTCAAGCTGCTTCAATAGTGGGATTATTTCGGGTTGACGGCGAACTCGAAACAGATGGCACCGAATTTATTATTGGCTTCGGCACTTACTTTTAGGGAAATGGGTTGACCTGGTGCCCACCTTTAACCACTTGGCCTTCACCAAGTCTTCCTTCCAGGTCCAATTGTCATCATGAATATTAAAGCCAATGTTGACAAACTTGCGGTTATTGCCTTGCTTGTGCTCACCGGGTGTAGTTTCAATAGCGTAACGGTTAGCTTCCCTGTCCAATCTTCGGCGGATACAGATGTTAATGGCCCATACCAAATTGATGGGCCTTCATTCGGGACTCTTAGTGGAATTCTGGATACAGATCTTTCGGGCTTTGGAATCCGACTCGAACAGCGCAGTATTGATAAAT
>NVRO01000070.1 GCA_002400895.1 Planctomycetota bacterium | reverse complement strand
ATCACCGCCGTAAGGTGGTGCGTCAGACTCGGCATTCTTCGTTGGCGATTGTCACCAACGACCGCGGCGAAATAACTGCCGGCTCGACCGCCGAACGTGGTCCCGCAGAAGCCGCCGCTGCCGCCGAGAGCAAGCTGTTGGTGCGCGATTGTCTCGACCGCTTGCCGCCCAAGTTCCGCGAAGTACTGATTCTGCGCGAACTCGAAGGACTGTCTTATCGCGACATCGCCCGCATTGTCGGTGTCGCCCAGGGGACGGTGGAGTCGCGCATATTTCGCGCGCGTGCCCGTCTCGCCAATGAGCTACGCAAAATGGAGGAAGCGCTGTGATTGAAGCCTGTTCAAAATGGGGCCCACGGGTCAGTGCCTGGTTTGATGGTGAAGCTTCAGAGTTGGAAGCTCGGGAAATCCGTACCCACCTACGGGACTGTGGCGGTTGCCGCGCTGCCGTAAACGAGTGGGGCGCCCAACGCGATTTGTTCGCGGAAATCCAGCCAGCTCAGGTTTCCGAAGTGGCATTGGCACGGATGACCCGACGTTTCGAATCCGGCCTCGCCGCCGAGGTCCATGGGATGTCAACAGCTTTGCGGCTGTGGACTACCGCTGCCGCGGTGTTGTTGCTGGCGCTGGCGGGCAGTTTTGTCGCCGATCGGGTGTTCTTGCCCGGTGAAGCGATGGCTGCCACCCCGCGTGATATCGACCAGGCGGTTCAGGAGATTCTTGAGCGCCCGCTGGCGACGGTGCCCGCCAAGTCGCAGTGAGACAACTCCCACGGGTTTTATTGCCGGCGCTYCTGACCTTTGTTGCCGGTATGTTTGCCGGTCTGATGTTGGCRCCACGTTTGTCGCCGCCGCCCACCGGAATCCTGGATTCCGACCTGCTTGCCTGGGAGGAGTCGATGTCAATCAACCTGGAGCTTGACCGCGAGCAACGTGCTGACATGCGGGTGTTACTGGCCTATTACCAGCGYGAACGTAACAAGTTGTTTGCCGCTCAGAGAAATGAGGTGGAACCGCAACTTGTCGATTTGGATGAGCGCTTCGAGGGGTTGATTCGTGACCGCGTCCTCACTCCCAAACAGCGCACCCGGATTATTGCCATGGTCGCGGGCGATTATGCCGACGCTTCATTTCCTTCCGAGGCGGCACCTCGCTAATCTGATACCCGACGATGGCTCGTACCCTTGGCATTCACCTTCAGCCTGATGGCTGGTCCTACGCATTGCTTGACGGCAATGCGCGGAAGTGGTCAATCAGAAAGCACGGCCGTGGTGGGCTTGACCCCTCCTCAGGTGACCCTGCTACTGCCCTTGCGACTGCGCTCAATCGTGGACTCAAGGGCGTGGGCAAGGTTGAAAGGGTGGTGTTGGCATTGCCCTCGGTCGACACCGTGCTCCGAGAGTTGTCGCTGCCGTTCAACGACCGCGACAAGATTCACCAGGTCCTCAAGTTCGAGGTTGAGTCCGAGCTCTATCACCTCGACGTCGACGATGTCGTGTGTGACTACATTGAACTGGCCGATGACCGCGCCACTGCCAGCTTGATGGTGGCGGCGGTGCCGAAGACCCAAATCCGGACCTCGCTGGAGGTGGCGGCAAAAGCCGGCCGCGATCCCGAAAAGTTGGAGTTGGATTTGGGTGCCATGTGTGCAGCCATTTCCACCCACGACATGGGCGAGGCCGCGGAAGGAGAAGCTCACGCCTACTTGTTGGTCGGTTCCTTCACCAGTCTTTTGGTGGTGCGCGGTACCGATGGCATCAAGGCGGCGCGTACCATCCATCTCGGCTGGCGTGAACTTGGGCGGGGATTATTGGAAGGTGAACTCACCCCGGAAGCGGAACTGAATGAGGAATCCATCGAGGTCGAGGAGAGCGACGATGACACAAGTTCTCCGCCGTTGTTATTTGGTGCCGACCCCGAACTTCCTCTGCATATCGATTTCGAAACCATCATGGCAGAAGTTGAGCCAGAAACACTGTCCGCCTTCCATCGGCGCTTGTGCGCCGAAGTGCGTCGTGGTTTGGCCGCCATCAGTGGTGTCAACGTAGCCCAGCTTCATCTGCTCGGGGTGGCGGTACCCGGAATTGATCAGGCTCTGAGCGCGCGTTTGGGAATGGATGTTGCGCCGCTGGTGCTCGGAACCGAGGAAGTAGATTCGATTGCACTGGGCGCGGCCTTGCGTGGAGTAGGAATCAAGGTTTCTTTGATGGACTTCCGTCAGGAGGAATTCCGCCAGGCCAGCAGCCTGGAGAAAGTCGAAGGGGCAATTACCCTGATGCTGGTCGGACTGATTGCCTTCTTTTTGGTCGACGGGGTAGTGCTGTTACAGAAAAAGCGCACATTGATGCAGGACACCGACTTGTTGTTCGGGCGCGCCTCTCAATATGTACAGCAACTCAACGAGGAGTTGCCGGAAGATCCGCCGGACAGTTGGCATGTAAAGACCTCATTTAGCGGCATTGCAATCGAAGATCTCCAACGAATCTCATCACTCAAGGGTCGGGTCAACAAGGCCAAGGTCAAGCTCGATGAGATGGTCGGCGAAGCCGGGGTTGAGCTGCCATCTTCGTGCCTGAATGCCTGGCGATTGGTTACCGATGTCCTGTCCGCGGAGCTCGGTACTTACGAAGGCAGGTGGATGCTTGAATCAATCGATTTCAATTCCATTGATGCCCGCAAGAACAACCATCCCAGCCACGTTGCCGCCACCTTGGAACTGACAATTTTTGGTGAAAACCTGTCGGCTTTGCATGCATTTGAATCCTTGCAGGGCGCATTCAACCGCCAGGTGTGGATAATCGACCAAGCCGAAGCTCCGCAGGGTTTCAAGAACCAGAACGAGGCAATCCCCGGTGCAGGCACGGGCACGATAAAAGTAAAAATCGATACCGTAAAATCGCGGAGGGCCAAAGCATGAGCAACAAGTCAACCTTGATGCTGTTGGTGTTCATGACCCTCTCAAGTGGTGGATTCAGCTGGATGATGCAGAGACAACATTCCGATTATGAGAGTGGCTTGTCTCGCCACAAGAACACCTACAAGGACATTCGCAACATGGTCGATGATTTGCGCGACCGTCGTAAGCAAGTGATTTTGGGAGATGCCCAGGAATTCATTCTTGGTTACTTGAATGAACAGGCCGGGCGCGTTCATATCGGTCAGGTCAATGCCCCCGAGAAGGAAAGCCGCAAGAACAACTACACCGATCACAACTTCGTAGTTGAATTTGAGAAGGGCAAGGAAACGATGTCGCGTCAGGCATTGGCGGGCTTCATGTTCAACGTCGAATCACAAAAGCGGACCATGCGGATGCGTACCACCAGTTTGAAAATACGCCCTGACACCGGCGACCGTCGGATGTCCAGGGGTGTGCCAAAGGGAGCTGACCGCGATGACATCTGGCGGGTTGACAACCTTGCGTTTACCCGTCGCTTGCCGCGAGACAAGTAGTAGTCGGCGTTTGCTTCCGACACCTCGGCCTACATGAACCGCCGCAGTAACGCGAGCGCGCCTTCGCTCCAGGGAACGCGGTGCCCGATGCCGGCTGCCGCCATTGATTCGAAGTTGGCCAGATACCAGTCGTAGGTGCGAATCAAGGTTTGTGCGTTCGAGTATTGTGGTCGCCAACCGAGTTTATGAATCGCGCTGCAATCAACCCAGGAATTCTGGTCGGCTGTTCCCCATACCCATTTATAAAGTGGGGAAAGATTGACGAACTCCAGCGCCGCCAGGGTGCCCTTGGCGAGCATCGCGGGGGTGGTCAGAATGCGACTTGGGGACTTGGCGTGGGCAAACAGAGCTTCGAGATCGCTGGCGACACTCTCGAACTCGCTGGCACCGAGGTTGAATGCTCGGTTGCAGTCATCTCCAGGGGCACTTGCCACCAGCTTTACCGCGGTGGTGACATCGGCGACATCAAGCAATTGGTAGCGGTTGCGACCGGAGCCGATCACCGGGATACGTCGACCCTCGCGCACCCAGTCGAAGAGGATTTGAAAAACACCCAGGCGCTCCGGGCCGATAAAGGTCTTTGGCCGCAACACCGTGACCCACATTCCATTGTCGCGGGCCGAGGCGCACAGTTGTTCGGCGGCGACTTTACTTTCTCCGTATGGTCCGACTCCGTGCAGGTCATCATCTTCGAACAGGGGATGGTGGTCGGGGATACCGTAGACCGCGGTTGAAGAAATGTGAACAACCCGTGGCACTTTGCATTCGGCGGCAACTTCGAGTACCGACCTGGTACCTTCGAGATTGACCGAACGTATTTCGTCCGCTTTCCATAACGGCAGGGCGGCAGCAGCGTGAACCACCAGCTCGGCGTCGGCCAGAGCCGTGCGCAGCGCTCCACGGTCACGGACATCAGCTTGCACTCGCTCCACCGCGGATGAGTCTGGTGGCAGTTCCGAGTCGGGGATTGCTGCCAGGTCATAAAGCACCAGTTCGTCCCCGGCAAGGGCGCGCGCCAGGTGAAAGCCGAAAAATCCGGCTCCACCGGTTATGACTACCTTCATCGAACTGCGGGCTTACTCATTGTTTTCAACCCTCTTGAGTTCGCGCTAGCGCTGAGTCACAGGTAAACAACTTTTGTTACTACTACAAGATATCCGAGGATAGACACTAGTAAGGGGAAATCGGTAAACAAGAGGCGGTTGGGGTTTTGCCCCAGATCCTGGCGATAAACTAGATGGAGATAGCGCAACATTCCGTACAGCACGAAAGGCAGAGTCCACACCATTCCGGGTTGACCGGCGCGCGAATCCATGACCACGTCAAGTTGCAGGAGAGTGCTCGGCAACAGAGTGTAAAGCGCATAAGTCACCACGCAGGATGACGACACCACGGCAATCATCAGGTCGAGACCGGAGCCGGCATACTTGCCAAGGGCGGGACGGGTGGAGGTGTTTTCTCCGAGAGCAAACAACTCTGCACGCCGTTTGCACAAGGCCAGGAAAAGCGCGATTTCAACCGAGCAGACAACCAGCCATGGTGACAGCGGAACCCCGATCGCCCAGACCCCGGCCAGTACTCGCAGGAGGAAGCCGGTGGCGATACAAAACACGTCCAGTATCACCACATGTTTTAGCCGCACACTGTAAAGAATTTGCAGGACGATGTAGCCGGATATCGCCGGCATGATGGCGGGCAGAACCGTCCAGGTGACCAGCAACGCGGCGCTTGCAAGCACGGCGGAGGCGGTAAGCGCAGCGGTGGAAGAAACCGCGCCGGAGGCAATCATCCGATGTCTCTTGAGCGGGTGGGCACGATCCCGCTCGCAGTCCATCAGGTCATTCAGCAAATAGATTGCTGACGCAGCCATCGAAAAGCACGCGAAGACGATCGCTGCCTTAATTAATAACGAGGTGTCACTTGCATGTCCGCTGAAGGCCAGCCCGATGAACACCACCAAGTTCTTTGACCACTGGCGGGGGCGGAGGGCGCGAAGAAGAGGCGGCATCTTCTTGAGAATACAGGATTTATGGTCGTGGTTTCACGCCTATTAAGCCCCGCCAGGCGCAGTACCAGCGGGTAAGCCAGGCAAGTCGGGGCGGGCGGCGGAAGATGTCGTTACGCGGGTCATCTACCTGGTCCAGAATACGCCGGGCCCGCACCACTGCGGCACGCAATCCACGGCGTAGGCGTGCACCCAGATGTCGGTTGAGTCCAAGACCTTGGTCAAGCATTTCGTTGGCCCAGCGTGCTTCGGTAGCGAGAAAACGGTCAATCGCTGGGGTGCGTACTCCCTGTTGAAGCTCTTCTATGGACAACCCGCATTTCTCAAGGTCGGAAAGGGGGAAGGGGAACCGTCCGGCACGCACGAATGCGGGCAATCTGGCCAGCGCCCAAGTCAAGGCAAGTCCAACTCCGAGTCGTTCCGCGGGGGCGATGGCATCATCACTGCGGTGACCCGAAATCGAAAGCAGGCAACGACCGATAGCGGAGGCCCGTGGCATCAGCCAGGCCAATAGTTCCCCACGGTTTTTCGGGCAATCCGGCCAAGAGCATTGCATCAGGTCCAATAGTTCGCGCAAATCCTGGTGTGGTATTTCACCGGTGCGAACACTTCCCCATAGCGCCAGCATTATTGGTCCGTCCGGGCGACCGCGCAACATCGCTTCGGTCGATTCCGCCAGCTCGTCTCCACCTTGTGGGACGGTCGAGAACGCAAAGACCAATAGCGGATCCATGGCATGCAAAACTGCGTGCGGCATCAGCCGTGGGCCAGGGTAGAAATCTCCCACCGCCTGTCGTGCGAGGCGGCCAGCGAAGCGTTG
>NVRO01000069.1 GCA_002400895.1 Planctomycetota bacterium | reverse complement strand
TCCCAGCCACAGTGCACCGCCCTGGTGTCAAAAGCGTAGTCGGCTAAGTGGTCGGAAGGATTTTGCTTGGTGGGTTCGGACATCTCAGTTGTCGTGGCGGAGGCGGGGAAGAGCACGCATTAAATCACGACGTGAAAATGGTATCCAACCCTTTTCATCGCGCACCAGTATCCGTTCCGAATCTGCCATGGTTGCAATTGCCAGTTGCCAGGGTGCAGTGGCATCCAGCACCGGGGGGGCAGGCGCAATGAAGTCGGCGACGATGAGCTTTTCAAGGTCTTCCCCGCGGCTCAGGAGCGCGAGCGCGGCATTTTCATCGAGTACACCGAGGAGTTTGTCGTCCTCGGCCACGGCTAGAGGACGAACTCCACGCTCTGCGGCTTGATGGACTGCCCATGCCAGGGTGTCTTGGGGAGACACTACTGCGCGTTCACGATCGCGAAGCAAATGGGTCAGGTTCGCATCGCTTGCTTTGGTCGGGGGGGTGTAACCACGGTCACGCATCCAGTCGTCGGAAAATGCTTTGCTCAGGTAAGCGCGTCCGCCGTCGGGAAGAATGGTGACCACGCGAGCAGATTCAGGCAGCTTGCGTGCGACTTGCAGGGTGGCGGCAAGGTTCATGCCGGAGGAACCACCGGCGAAAATCCCGGTCTTTGCAGCCAGCTTGCGGCAGGCATGAAAGGAAGTGGCATCATCGATGACGATGTAGTCGTCAATTGCTTCGGGGTCCCATGCGCCGGGCACCTCCTCTTCGCCGACACCTTCTACGGCATAGGGTCCGGACTCGCATAGTTCCCGGTGCTTCCACCAGTGAGCGAGGATTGAACCGGGAGGRTCGACCCCGACAATTTGTACCGAGGAGTCCTGTTGTTTCAGGTACCTGCCGACTCCGGTCAGGGTTCCGCCGGTGCCGGCTCCGGCAATGAAGGTATCCAGTCGCCCTTCGCATTGGCGCCAGATTTCAGGTCCGGTGGTTTGGTAATGGGTGTCGGTGTTGTCGGTGTTGTGGTATTGATCCGGCCACCAACCTCCGGTTTCCTCGGCGATTTGCCCGGCGACCTTGGTGTAGTGGCGAGGGTCGTCAATCTCTACGTTGGCCGGAGTTATGACCACATCCGCCCCRAGCGCGCGAATTGCGGCAATTTTTTCCTGGCTCATTTTGTCGGGTATCACCACGGTGATTTTGTAACCGAGAACCGCTGCCGCCATTGCCAAGCCGGCACCGGTATTGCCSGAACTGCATTCCACGATACGACCACCAGGGGCGAGAAGYCCTTGTCGTGCGGCGGAGTTGATCATGCCGATGGCAATCCGATCCTTGATGCTGCCCCCGGGGTTGACGAATTCGAGCTTGAGCAGGACTTCGCAGCGCACTTCGGGGTCGAATCCTTCCGGTAGACGAACCAGCGGAGTCTCTCCCACCGCTTCCAATATGTTGTCCAGAATCAATTTTTTTGGCATCAGGGTTGCAGCCTTCATGGCTGCGTCATTCTATGCTTCAGACGTGTGAACTCAAGGACTCCCGCATCATCCGACTTTCCCTCCCAGGCACTCGATGCCCTCGGGCTGGGCGAAGTATTTGCATGGTTGTCGGAATTGCTGTTTACCCCTGCTGGAATCCGCAGCTTGAAGGAACTGTATCCAGGAATGGCTGCGGGAGAGCGGGAAGCTACTGGTCGTCGCGGTCAGGAAGCTGCTCAAGTGCTGGCAGCAGAGGAGAGTGCGCCGGTGCGCCGTTGTGCCGATCTTGAGGCTTTGCTGTCCAAGGCTGCCAAGCGTGCGTTGAGTGGTGAAGAACTTGCCGAGGTTGCCGGTGCCATCAGCAGGATTGAAGAATTGCTTGCCTGGATACTCGGCCGACCCCAGTTGGTGGCGATGAACAATGCCACAGCTGAAGTTGCGGATTTGACCGATCTCTCCAAGTTGTTGGCCCTGACCATCGATCTTCGCGGCGAGGTACTCGATAGCGCCGACCCCAGCTTGAAGAAACTGCGGAGCGATATTCGCAGCGCCGAACGCCAACGTAGTTTGGAGATGAACACCGTGGTCGAGAAATGGCGTGTCCAGGGTTGGTTGGAAAATGTGCGACCCACCTCCCGCGGGGGACGTCCGGTTCTGGCGGTCAAGGCGGTGCACTCCGGTCGTGCTCGCGGGGTACTCCACGACCGCTCCCGTTCGGGCGATACTGTGTTCATCGAACCTGAACCGGTGGTGGCAGCTTCAAACCACATCGCCACCCTGGAGGCGCAGGTTGCTCATGTGGTGCAACGAGTGTTGCTCGAGTGCACTCGTTCGGTGGTCCGTCGTCGCCATCATCTCGAACAGAGCGAGCGCGTGCTCGGCAAGATTGATGTCGCCTTTGCTGCGGCTTCGTGGGCGCAAAGTTGTGGTGCGCATTGGCCGCAGACCAATGGCAATGCCCTGCTTCTTCGTCAGTTGCGCCATCCCCTGTTGGTAAGGCAAATGGGCATTGAGAAGGTAATCCCGCTTGACCTTGACCTTGGTGCCGACTTTGACCTGATGGTAGTTACCGGGCCCAACACCGGGGGCAAAACTGTAGTGCTCAAGACCGTGGGTTTGGCCGCAGCACTCTCCGCTTGTGGATTGCCGGTGTGTGCAGCTGAAGGCACTGTGGTGCCGGCGTTGCCGGGGATTGATGCAGATATCGGTGACCAGCAATCCCTGGAAAGCAACCTTTCGACTTTTTCCGGGCACTTGCAACGTATTTTGCGCATTCTCAAGCAGGCAAAGCGTGGCAGCCTGGTGCTGCTCGACGAACTCGGTACTGGCACCGATCCCGAAGAAGGCAGCGCGCTCGGGCGCGCATTGCTCGAAGTCCTGTTGCAACGTGGCGCTCTGGTAATTGCCAATACCCACCTCGGTGCCTTGAAGTTATTTTCCATCGAGTTGGAGCGGGCAGAAAACGCATCGATGGAATTTGACCCCCTTACTCTGGCTCCAAGTTTCAGGCTACTGGTCGGGGTTCCGGGGGCATCTCATGCCCTTGAGGTTGCCGAACAGTTGGGGATGCCGGCCGAATTACTGGCTCGGGCCAAACAATTGTGTACCCGCAGTGATGGCTCCGAACAGTTGTTGGTCGAAGTTGCAGAAGTTCGCCGCCACGCCGAGAAGATGCGGGAGCGTGCGCGCGAGGCTGAGGATGATGCCCGACTCAACCTGCGCTCCGCCGAGGAGCAGGAAAAAGCCTCAAGGTTCCGTGCAGAATTGCGGGAGCGGGAAGCGCAGATGGCCTACCACGATTTGCGGGCACGTTTGAGTCACCTGCTTGAGGTCGAATCCCGAGCGATTCAGGGACAGATGTCGAAGGATGGACGCAAATCATTCAAGTTGTTTTGCAGCAAACTCGAGGCCGCTTGTACTGATAGTGATTTGAACCAATTGTGGGATGTCTTCATCAAGGGTTTGAGTAAGGGAGACATTGTTTACGTGCCACGTTATCGTGAGCGGATGCGGGTGGTGAAGATGGACCGCAAGCGCGGTCGTGCCAAGCTTCAGCACGGGCAACTTGAAATAGAAGTGCCGATTCCCGAACTTTCCTGGGTAGAGCCACCACCTGGATCCGACCCTCCCAGCTTTTGATGAACATTCAAATCCTAATCCTGGATAACGATAAAGCCATGCGCCAACTGCTTGCATTGGCCGTTAGCCGGGAGGGTTGCCGGGCGCACACCTCCGCCAACTCGGACCAGGCAGAGGCGCAGTTGCGCCAGGGTGGCATAGACTTTTTACTGTTGGACCTGAATCTCGGTGGGGGAGGTTCGGGTGAGAAACTTGCCGAGCGCTGGGCTCAAGATAATTTGCTGCCACCATTTTATGTGGTCACTGGTACTCCCGACGATCACCGGCTGGCCACGCTTGAAGGATTGAGTCAGTTCCGGGGAGTTATCGCCAAACCTTTCCCGGTGCTTGAGTTGTGTGGAAAAATTAAAGCGGAAATCACCGCAAAGGAGGAGGAACTATGAGCCATCATCGCAGTCCCCAAACCATTGGTCTTTGTTGGCACACTGCCGGGGAATCACATGGACCTGCCCTGGTGGGAATCCTTGAAGGCCTTCCGGTTGGCTTTGCTGTCGACGTCGAGGCCATTCAAGCCGGGATGTTGCGTCGGTGGCAAGCTCCTGGCCGGGGTAAACGCGCTAAATTCGAGCGTGACAAACTGACCGTTCTTTCCGGTCTCAAGCGGGGGTTCAGTATGGGCACTCCATTGAGCCTGATGGTTGCCAATGCCGACACCAGGATTGACGAGTTGCCTGATTTGTCGGCGCCGCGTCCAGGCCATGTGGATTTACCCGGCGTACTGCGTAACCGTTGCCGCGACATTCGTGCTTTGCTGGAGCGCGCCAGTGCGAGGGAAACCGCAGCGCGAACCGCAATGGGGGAAGTTGCTGCCCAGTTGCTTGCCCACTTCGGGATTGAAGTTAATGCCTTTGTTTCCGGGGTCGCAGGCCTGAATGCGCCCGAGCCAAGCTGTAGCGGGGAGGAGCTCTCAGCCTTGATTGAACAGTCAAGTTTCTTTGGTGCTGGTCCCGGGATGGATGAGGCTTGGCTGAAACGAATTGAGCAGGCCAACGAAAACGGTGACTCGCTCGGTGGCCGCATCGAAGTTCGGGTGGAAGGTTGTCCTCCCGGCTTGGGAGGGTTCGAGCAGCCGGTTGACCGCCTGGACGCCCGCCTGATGGCCGCGCTTGCTTCTTTGCCGGCAATCAAGGGTGTTTCCGTCGGGGCTGGTTTTTCATCCGCTGATATGGCCGGAAGTGGTTTCCACGACGGTATTTGTGTCGACGAAGACGGCTGGGCAGGACTCGCCCGTGAAAGCAACAATGCCGGTGGCATCGAAGGTGGGCTCAGCAATGGACAAACGATTTGCCTTTCCGCCGCCATGAAGCCGATTCCCACCATGCGTCGTGGGGCTCCATCGGTCAATCTGAGCAAGCACGAGGCAAGCCGTGCAACATATGAGCGCAGCGATGTTTGTGCTGTTTCGGCCGCCTCGGTAGTCGGGCGGGCGGTGGTCTGTCTGGAACTTGCTTCTGCGCTCCGTGCCCGTCTGGGAGGGGTCAGCTTGCCGGAAATGGAGGAACGCTTCGCCCAGCTTGGCGAGGATCAGCGACCGAGCCAATGGCCGGCAGACATCTCATTTCGGGACTAATTCTCCCAATTTGGACTTTTTTTAGTCTACCTTCATTGACTGGCGGGGCGACCTAGTTATCATATGCGACCCTTTCGGCTGCCCGATTCCAAGGCTAGCGTAGCTCAGTTGGTAGAGCTCCGGTTTTGTAAACCGGTGGTCAAGGGTTCAAGTCCCTTCGCTAGCTCCAATAGTTAATCGGACGGTCAGCGATGAGAAATAGCAAAAAGGTGCATCTCATTTGTTCTTTACAACTTACAGCTGGGCACATTGGAAGTCTTGGTGCTTCCACTGGGGAGATTCCGGAGTGGCCAAACGGGACGGACTGTAAATCCGTTGGCTCCGCCTTCGGAGGTTCGAATCCTCCTCTCCCCACCATAAACAAGTAGCTCCGATGAACAGATACTTGCGGGTGTAGCTCAATGGTAGAGCTCCAGCCTTCCAAGCTGGTCACGTGGGTTCGATTCCCATCACCCGCTCCATTAGGTGCGGCCGCTGCTGTAGCTCAGGGGTAGAGCACCTCCTTGGTAAGGAGGAGGTCACGGGTTCAAATCCCGTCAGCAGCTCCACCAGACAAAAATCCCGGATTCTCCGGGGACGCGAATTCGCTACGTGCGGTTCGCTCCAGCAACTTCAACAACTCCAACAAGTCACAACAACAAATACGGCCCGCCTCCGCGGGTAACACTAACAGGAAAATGGCTAAGGAAGTCTTCCAACGTACCAAACCACATGTCAACGTAGGTACCATCGGTCACGTAGACCATGGTAAAACCACCCTGACCTCTGCCATCACCGGATATCTCGCCATGAAGGGTGGCGGTAAAGCGATGACCTTCGATGAAATCGATAAGGCACCGGAAGAAAAAGCACGCGGTATTACGATCTCGACCTCTCACGTTGAGTACGAGACCGATAAACGTCACTATGCCCACGTCGACTGCCCCGGGCACGCCGACTACGTCAAGAACATGATTACTGGTGCCGCCCAAATGGACGGTGGAGTTCTGGTGGTATCGGCCAACGACGGCCCCATGCCGCAGACTCGTGAACACATCCTCCTGGCACGCCAGGTGAACGTACCCGCCTTGTGTGTGTTCATGAACAAGTGCGACATGGTTGATGACGAGGAGCTCCTAGAGCTCGTCGAGATGGAAATCCGCGAACTTCTTT
>NVRO01000068.1 GCA_002400895.1 Planctomycetota bacterium | reverse complement strand
ATCTGTGGTTAAAGATTTCATCTCGGAGTCTTATTGGGAGATTCGCTGTCCCAATTGCCGCTCAGGAGTGCCGAGCTTGATAATCTCTTGGGTATGAATGGAGAATGCGACCTTGTCACATCCCTGGCCAACTGTCTGAGCGCTCGGCTGGGTGACGCGCCCGAGGTAGCGGTTGTGCTCGGCTCGGGATGGGCAGATCGAGCTGACGGATTGCTGGAAAACCTGGAACGGATTCCCCTCTCCGATTTCCCGAACTGGCCATTGCCCCGTGTTTCGGGTCATTCCGCGGAATTACGGCTTGGAACCATCGATGGGCGCAGGGTGTTGCTTTGTGGTGGTCGTGTTCACTCCTATGAGGGCTGGGAAGCCAGGGAGTTGGTGCGCGGGGTGCGCGCCCTGGTGCGCATCGGGGTAAACAACATCCTTCTCCTGAATGCTGCCGGCTCTCTCCGGGATAATCGCAGACCGGGGGATTTAATGCCGCTTGCGGACCATATAAACCTCGGGCTGCCCAATCCGTTGGCAGCCAATCAAAGCGAAGATGGCAGCGCTACCTTTCTTGACCTGGTTGATGTGTACGATCCATCCTGGCGCCAAGCAGTGCTTGCCGCCCGCCCCGAATTGCTACCCGGGGTATATGCCGGGTTGCCAGGACCAAGTTATGAAACCCCGGCCGAAGTGCGTCGCCTCCAGCAAATGGGAGCCGATGCGGTAGGGATGAGCACCATCCCCGAAGCTCTCGCCGCACGTGCCGCCGGTGCCACGGTGATGGCGGTTTCGATGATGACGAACTTTGCAGCCGGAATCGAGGGAAGCCGCCCCAGTCACGCAGAAGTGCTGGAGACAGCGGCCGCTCATGGTGAGCGTGCTGCAGAAGTTCTTTCCGCCACCATTACTGCTGCGCCGCGTTAGAATTAGCGGTCGGATTTAATCTTGAACCTGGTTTAATCCGACCTAAATCACGCCACTACATTCCAATTACCCAATTAACAAAATGGCTGTACTCGTAACCAAAGAAGCTCCTGATTTCACCGCCACCGCCTGCATGGCTGATGGCTCCTTCAAGGAAATAACGCTGTCCGATTATCGTGGCAAAAAGGTTGTCCTGTTTTTCTACCCTCTCGACTTCACCTTTGTCTGCCCGAGTGAACTAATAGCTTTTGACCACCGTATAAGCGATTTTGAAAAGCGCGGCGTGCAAGTAATCAGCTGCTCCATTGACAGCCATTTCACTCACCTCGCATGGCGCAACACTTCGATTGACAATGGCGGTATCGGGGAAGTCAACTACCCGCTGGTCGCTGACCTCAACAAGAACATTGCCCGCGATTTCGACGTGCTCTTCAACGAGTCCATCGCCCTGCGTGGCTCCTTCTTGATTGACGAGGAAGGTGTGGTTCGCCATCAGCTTATAAATGACCTCCCGCTTGGCCGCAACATTGACGAGATGCTGCGAATGGTCGACGCACTTGCTTTCCACACCGAGCATGGCGAAGTTTGCCCTGCTGGCTGGCAGGACGGTAAGCCTGGAATGAAGGGCTCCACCGAAGGTGTTGCCGAGTACTTGTCGGAGCACGCAGGCGCTCTGTAAGCTGGTTATTTTTCGACTGGCATTTGTCAGTCATTTTGCGAGCGGTGGCCTTTGGTGCTGCCGCTCGTCTTTTTTGTAAAGTATGTCCATGAGGATTTACACACGAGGTGGTGATAGCGGCGAAACCGGAATGTTTGGCGGCAATCGAGTCGACAAGGACGACCTGCGGGTAAGCGCCTACGGCGAAAGCGACGAGTTGAATTCGGCGCTGGGTTGGTGTGCGGTGGTTGCCGGTGACGAGCTCAGCGCACGTTTGAAGCGCGAGCAACAGCGACTTCTGGACTTCGGAGCCTGGCTCGCAACACCTGATGATGCCGCTGAAAAAATTCGTGGGATGTTGCCGACGTGGGATGTTGGTGCCGCCACCCTGCTGGAATCCGAAATCGACCAGGCCGAGGCGGAGTTGGAGCCACTCAAGAATTTCATCTTGCCTGGCGGGAGTGAACTGTCCGCTCGGTTGCATCTTGCTCGTACTGTCTGTCGGCGTTGTGAACGGGCTGTTTGCGGTTTGAATCGCAAGTTTGGGGTGGCCGACCTGCAGATGGCCTGGCTCAACCGTTTAAGTGATTGGTTATTTGTCCAAGCCCGCTTCGCCGATTGAATAAGTGAACCGGGGMAGTGATTGTGCCCTGCTAATCAGCTGGCGTTAAACCACTTGGTCTTGCCCTTGCCCATTTTGATGAATGGGTCGAGCAACCCCTTCTCATGTGCTTCGCGGGTACATCGTTCACCTTCAGCGATAATCTCGGCGGCTCGGTGATAGTCGAAAATGCCAATATCGGGCAGTCTTGGGGTCAGGACCAGGTCRGCCGGGTGAAGTTCGAGATCGCGTTGAGCAATGGTCATTTGAGCAAATGCCATGGTGTCACCAATCACGTCGGGCAGGCTTGGTGCTCCTTTTCTGGGCCCTCTGCCAATTACCCGCCGCCAGAAGTGCGCGGCTTTGCCGGCGACCTTGCTGGCGGCATCACTGACAAAGTCGGCCATCTGATAGAGCAACTCTTCGGAGCGCTTTTTTGCGGCCTCACTGGGCTCAGGGGCATCTTTGGCCGCACCGAGKGCAGTAGGCAGAGGTTCACTGCCAGGTGTTACATAGCTCTCGGAGTGAAGGTCCACTGCAATCAGATGGGACAGCCCGAAATCCCGTGCCGCTGCTACCGGRACCGGCGCAACAGCACCACCATCGCTCAGCCAACGGTCAGCAACCTTGATTGGAGTGAAAAACCCGGGAATGGCGTAGCTGGAGCGCATAGCCTCAACAAGTTCACCCTTTGTAATACGGACTTCGCTACCATCGGCAAGATCACAGGCCACTGCGCAAAATGGTATTTTCAACAGCTCGATGCGCCTCTCGCCGACCAGGGAGTGAAGCACCCGCTTGGTGCGCTTGCCACCAAAGAGACCGCTGACTGGCAACACCGGGTCAAGAAACCACACCACCGCTTGTCGGTCCATGCCGCGCATCAATTCAACCCAACCATCGAGGCCGCCACCGGAATAGAGTCCACCGACAATTGCCCCGATCGAAGTGCCGGCAATCGCATTCACCGGGACTCCAACCTCTTCGAAGACATTTAGAATGCCGACGTGAGCCAAACCGCGCGCAGAGCCCGAGCCCAGTGCCAAGGCCACCCCTGACCGTTTAGATTCCCTTGCCATCAGGCAGAGATTACCATGTTCTCATGGTGGATAGCCAAGTCGAACTTCCAGGCGACCTCCGTCGTGGTGAGACGGTGCTGGTCAGCGCTTGTTTGATGGGAGAGGATACGACTTGGGAAGGTGGCAACGAGCTTTGCCAGGAATTGGTTGATGGGCTGAAAAAGGCAGGGGTAGTGGTTGTTCCGGTGTGCCCGGAAGTGCTTGGAGGTCTCAGTATTCCACGTCCTCCGGCCGAGCCTATTGCTGGCGATGGGGTTGATGTGCTGGCAGGAGATTCCCGGATTGAAGTAGTTGGAGATGGGCCCGAACTAGGCACTGACGTGACCTTGGAATTTATGCGTGGCGCCGAGTCCACGGTTGCACTTGCCCAAGAGCACGGCGCCAGGTTCGTGTTTTTGGCCGAGGGTTCACCCTCGTGTGGAGTGGAGAGAACTCATAGTGCTGGTGCATTAATCCCCGGTCAAGGGCTGACTACCGCGGCTTTACGTGCTGCGGGGATTGAAGTCATCGGGGTTTAAACATTTGATATGTTTATCAACCCCCCGAGGCGAGGGATTAACCCTAAAATAGTCAAGGATGCGACCGGTTCACGATGTCTTTGAGGAAATTATTCGCCTACGCGATGCAGGGCGGGCTGCCGCGATGTGCACAATCTTGCAAACTCGCGGAAGTACTCCGGGAAAGGAAACCATGCGCATGTTGGTGCGTGATGACCATTCCACGCTCGGGTCGGTGGGCGGTGGGTGCGTCGAGGCGGAAGTAATTGAGATGGCGAAAGATGTCCTGCGAACGGGACGCACCGAAACCAGATCCTTTACCCTCAATAAAGTCGACTTGCCGGAGTCCGGGCTGATTTGTGGTGGTCAACTGACAATACTTGTCGAGCCGGTGGTGATGCCGACCCTGGTTCTCTTTGGAGGAGGCCATGTTGCTGCTGCCGCCACCAGAATTGCCAAGGAAGCCGGCTTCATGGTGCGTGTCTTTGATGAAAGACCGGAGTATGCAAATGCACAGACTCATCCTGATGCCGATCACACCGCAGCCGGAACTTGGTCAGACTTGATTTCCTCGATTCACCCGGCGGACAATTTGTACCTGGTTGTTGTCACCCGTGGTCACAAGGACGACTTGGAAGTATTACGAGCCCTTGCCGGGGCCGGAGTCAGGCCTCGCTATCTCGGACTGCTCGGATCCAGGGCCAAGCTGGCGCAACTTGAGCGGATGCTTGTCGACGATGGTGTTGATGAGGAATTTGTCAGCATGATCAGAACGCCCATTGGGCTGCCAATAGGCTCGCGTACAGCCGGGGAGATAGGAGTTTCCCTGGTGGCCGAACTTATTCAATTGAAAAACCAAGGTTGAAGTACATGAAGACTCCTCCGATTTTTGTTCTCCTTCTACTCCTTTCTTTGAGTAGTAGCGGATTTGCGCAGTCCGGATGTGTTGACCCACCTGCTCCAGATTCTTATGTCGCGCATAAAGATATCGAGTTTGTCCTTTCCGACGGGTATCGAACTCTGGCGGATGTGCGCATTCCTAAAGCCCCTCCAGGTCCGTGTGGGTGGCCAGCACTAGTCCTTATCCATGGCTCCGGCTTTGGCAAGGACCAGATGGGATCCGATGCCCAGAAGGATTCGCGGCAAGGATTTGCAACTATCACTTACGACGTGCGTGGACAGGGTGCTTCAATGGCCCTCAATGACCCTGCTGTTTATGGTCGTGGTCCGCTTGGCCTGCGTGAACGGATGGATTTGTTCGAGGTTATCGAAGCGGTCGCAGCCTATTTTCCAAACGAGATTGATATCAACCGCATCGCGGTCACCGGCAAATCTCAAGGCTCCTTTCTGACCTGGTGTGCAGCGGCTCATTCGGGTCGGGTGCCACCTCCGAATCCGTGGAGAACCGCGCCTTTCCCGACGATTGCGGCGATTATCCCGCGTAACAATCCAACCGATCTGAAAAGTGGCTCATATCCGCAGGGGACTTCAGCTACTGAGAAGCACATTAAGTCGTTGTACAAACCACTATCGGGGGTGCATCACGACCCGGTGTTTTTTGCCCAGCAGCATGCATTTCTGATGGCCGAGGACTACGCCTCTTTGTTCGATATTCCGTGGGGGCCGGGCCTGGATGTGGTTGAATTGCTCAAGACTTCAACGGTCCCATCGAGGATTACCGTCTCCTATGACGATGTCCATTTTCCGGCTAACTGCATTACTGACACTTGGGCTGCGATCTTGCCGAATACCCCGAAATTGCTGAACATTACGACCGGTGGGCACTCGACTCCGAAGAACAACAAGGAAGAGCGTGTAAAGCGCTTGCGCCGTCAGCAGTGGTTACATCGGTTCTTGCGCGGTCAGCCGAATGGAGTTGAAGATTCCCCCGAAGTGCGGATGAGTATTCGGCCGGAAAACCGGATGGAATACAACTCTCTGAATAGTTTGTGGGACAATCGAGAATTTACCTCGTGGCCACCTCCGACTACGGATTACACCCTCTGGCTGAATGGCGGTGGAGACCTGTTGGAAACGCTGACCACTTCCGGGTTTGTGACTGTGCAAAACGTCTGGAACATTCCGTACACGATTGCCGACTATGTCCAGGAACTACCATTAGCAACTGAGGTTCAGTCATACATTCCTCTGGATTTTGCAGCTTGGATTTCACAGCCCTTTTCCCAGGACAGGATGATGTTGGGAAAGGGTTCTGGCACCATCTGGCTGGAGACCATGGAGAGTGATTTCCAGGTCAATCTCTCCCTTTACGACGTTGACCTTGGTGGCAACAGCACCTTCATTTGTAGTGGCGCAACTACCGTGCGCGGAAACCAAAATTTTGCCCCTCAACCCATAGACGTGGACCTCGGCGTATATGGTTATGTGTTTCGCAAAGGGCATAACTTGAAGTTGCGGGTTGAGAATTTGGCATGGAATCGTCCTCCGGGTGGGGGCGAGGTCTCAACGCTACGGTCATTGCCAGTGTTTGACGACTTTTACCTGAAGATAAAGTATGGGGCAAATTCTCCTAGTTCATTGCGTTTGCCAATCCTCCCAATCGGAAATCCGGTTTTGGTTTGTTCCGACGTCAAACTTCACCCTAACGGTATCAAGAACTTGTACTTCGGGG